>CAYRXP010000008.1:0-2181 GCA_964428145.1 uncultured Enterobacteriaceae bacterium | reverse complement strand
AGTAGGTGCAGCTAAAGTAGAATTCAGGTTCATTCCACTCAGGAGGATATCCATCTCCTCGATAATGATTAATTTATCTTCCTGCTCATCAGGAATAAATTTATTCAGCCATGTAACATCATCCACCAAAGGCAATGTTTGCAGTTGCGCCTCCAGAGAGTTGGCTTCGTTTTCATTGTCCACAAGGATCTCAGTTGTCCATGGAGATGACTCACTGTCTGCCAGGAGATCCATGTAGGTTTTTACAGATTCATTATCAGGATTCTGTAGATTTAATGTGTTGTGATCAAACGTGACTTTTGGGACGGTCCAAATGAGTGCCATGGCAACAACAAGGGAAGTAATTTTAATTGCTCTGGCATGGGTTACTGGAAATGCGAGCAAGCTGTTTTCTAAATTGTGAGCACTTGATTGATGATTGCTTGCCTGAGTTTTGGCCTTGGGTTTAGCCCTGGGTTTGTATGGTAATAGCCCTAGTAGTGCTGGCAACAATGTCATGGTGATAAAGAAGCTTATAAACATCCCGCTGCCTGAAATCCATCCCAATTCTGCTATCCCATCATAATCCGTTGGTATGAATGCATAAAAGCCGATTGCCGTTGTCACTGCACATAGAAAGAGGGAACTACCACAGCTTCTCGATGTTTCACATAGAGCAAGGGTACGATCGTTGTTGTTTAAAAAATGCTCACGAAAGCGCAGACAAAAATGAATCGCAAAGTCCACACCCAGTCCGATGTAAAGCACAGCGAATGCGACCGAAATCAGGTTTAGTTCGCCCACGGTCAAGGTAGCCCATCCAGCTGTGATGATTAATCCGCTGATCAATGTGATGATGGTCGCCAGTACCAGCCAGAATGAACCAAGGCCAACAACAAGAATCACTGTGACCATGCAGAGTGCAAGGATGATGGATAGTTCAGTTCCCGCCATGACACTTTGTAGTTCCTCATGCGAGAGCGCAGCGCTTCCGCTAAGTCGTAGACGCAGGCTATTTTCTTCCTTGATACCCAATTCTCTTCCAATAGTTCTGATTTTCTCCAGGGCATCTTCAGCTGGAAAAAGGCTGCTATAATCCAGTTCAGGCTGTAGAAAAATAAATTCACGATAGATTTTTTTATCAAGAACTTCCCCGGCCATTAAGCTATGCCATGAAAGTTGATAGGGTTGGTTTGCTGCCAGGGCAGTGAATGAACCGTTAACTCGTTCGATTAATGGGGTGAGTTCTATTTCTTCTCCATCAAGTTTTGCAGTGATTGCCTCTTCAAGCATGGTGAATAAACCACGTATATTTTGATCTTCAGTTAGCCTTGATAGAAAAGGTTGAATTTCTGCAAGGCGATCCGAGACATCCTGGAGCTCGTCAGTATCAAGATAGAGTAGTGAAGATTTTTTAAAAAATGGCAGTGAGCGAAAAGAAAAAACAGATTTAAATAAACTTGTTTCCTGCTTCAGTTTTTTGTATAAGCTGTCGGTAGCATCCATCGCCTGATCAGGCGTGGGTGCTTCGATAACGACCAGAATATTACTGCTGAATTGAGGAAATTCAGCAGACATTTCCTTATCCAGTTTGCGCCAGTCAAGTTCAGGAGACAGCATGTCTTCTGTGTCGGTATTCATCCCAAGGTTATTTCTTGTGTAGTCAATCGATACGCAGACCGCGATGAAACACAATAGAAGTGTCATGATTTTATATCGCTGAACCGTATTGATCCAGACAAGCAAGGCTCGACCGAAAAGTTGACGTAATTCTGTAAACATATCTTATCTAATTAAGCATATACAATTAAACTGGGTCAGAAGATATAACCTGGCTTCTGGCGACGGTCTTTAGTGTTTTAGTTGCGGCTTTCATTCCTTTAGCTAAATGTATTAAAGCAGGTATCAAGTCAGGTTTGCGACTAAGACTGATTAAAAGGGGGAGCAAAGCAGGGCGTCCAAAAATGTCCGTATTATCTATAATTGCTTCTGGGATCACCTGCGATGCCTCATCAACGATAGCGCGCACTGCCAGACATGGCAGATTAGCTTCGTAGGCACACCGTGCTATGGAAATAGATTCCATATCAGCAGCTACCGCACGGGTTGCTGACTGTAATCTAGCTTTATTTTCAGGTGTTGACAGTACTTGATCGGCATGGGCAATCATGCCGTTACGTATTCTCAGGGAAGTATTGCAGA
>CAYRXP010000007.1:0-17778 GCA_964428145.1 uncultured Enterobacteriaceae bacterium | reverse complement strand
CAGGATTTTCAGATTCCAGGTAAAGCAACTGTGCAACTATCAGATTAGCGGGCTCATCCAGGAGTGGACCCACCAGGAATATGACTCGTTCCTTAAGCAGTCGGGAGAAAATATCATAGGCGCGTTCCCCCCGCGCAGTAATCTCAATGACCGTTGGTATCAGGTCAAGTGCCCAGATGTCGTTGCAGTATGATTTATATTGAAACTCAGCCATTGATTTATATTCCAACGTTTAATTGCTTATACCATAGCACCAATGATAGTAAAATTTTGTAAACTTACACGACAATATTATTTTATTATAAAATGCAATGGCTCGATGGAATCCTTTGTGATCATAATAATCTCTTGAGAAATACTTTCATTTCTTTGGCTGCCTGTATGTCTCCCTTGTTTTCGGCGATTTCAATGCCCTGTTTGTATACCTTAATGGCCTCATCATTTTTACCTGACTTAGCCAATGCTTTACCATAGAGTTTCCAGGCAGCAGAATAGTCATGATCATATTTCAATGCCTGGGCCAGATGTTCAATTGCCGGTTCATACTCATGTAAATTTAAATAAGCATTGCCTAAACTGAACCGTATCAGGGCATTATCCTGCCCCTGTTCCAGCATCGATAGTAGATTGGATACCATCTGATTAGGCATTAGTCACGTTGCCCTTAATTACCTCGTTCTTAATTGTGTTGTCCTATGAATATCGCCTCGTTACGAAAACCGGAATCGGTATCACCTATCAACCTTTCTTCCCTATAAACAATGACATCCAGATCTTCACACAGGCTTAATAATTCATTTTTACCGAGCCGGTATGTTTCATTTGCTGGACCTGACTCCTGTGTACGAGCTTTGGTGAATGTCTGGTAGAAGAGTAATCCGTTTTGTCGAAGCGCCGCAATAATATCGGGCATGATCTGCCGATCAAGAAAATGGCTGACAACAATCACATCAAACGAATTTTCTTCTGGTGGTTTTGCCACAATATCCCTGACTTCCGTATTGAGATTAAGATTCAGAGATTTCGCAGCAGCATTTAGCTTTTCAATCGCGACAGAAGAAATGTCCCAGGCATGGGCTTGCAGATTGTGTTGCGCCAGGAACAGGGCGTTTGCACCAAGTCCTGAAGCAAGATCCAATGCCATACCTTTAACAGGAAGCAAATGTTGAAATTCATGCAGTACGTAAGCCGGCGATAAATTTGCTGCCCCTACAGTTTGCTCCTTAATCTGATATCTTTTATTCCATTTATCAGACTCTTTATTGGACCCGGGGATAGCCATTTATTTGCGCCAGAATGTAGGGGAAAATAATACCAGTAGCGTAAATATCTCAAGACGTCCCATCAGCATTGCCAAGCAGAGTATCCATTTTGCAGTGTTGTTAATGTTGTCATAATGTGCACTGACATCGCCTAAGCCCGGCCCAAGATTATTCATACATGCAGCCATCGCAGAGAAGGCTGTAACTACATCAAGACCCGTTGCCATTAGTAGGAGCTGCAGAAAAAAGAATACAAAGATATATGCTGCAAAAAACCCCCATACCGCGTTTATCACTCTTTCATGAAGCGGTTTGTTATTTATTTTAATGATAAATATGGCGTGGGGATGAATCAGTCGTTTAATTTCACGCATGCCTTGTTTGAAAAGGAGCAACATCCGAACGACTTTTAGACCACCACCGGTGGAACCTGCACAAGCACCAACAAAACTTGCGAAAAGCAATAAAACGGGCAGGAAGTTTGGCCAGTTTTGATATTGAGTTGTTGTAAAGCCTGTTGTTGTCGCAATCGAAATGCTCTGGAAGATTGCGTCCATGATCATCATAGACGTGTCTGCATAATCCGAGGTCAATGTCAGGTAGATGCAGCAGATAAGACAAACTGCCCCTAAAATGCTTAGGTAAGCTTTGAACTCTGTGTCTTGCCAATAGGGCAGGGTGCTGTTGTTCCGCCATGCAAAAAAATGCAAGGAGAAATTAATGCCTGAAATCAGCATGAAAACGATGGCTATCATATCAATCAATTTACTATTGAAATAGCCCATACTTGCATCATGCGTAGAGAAGCCGCCAATAGAAACCGTTGAAAAACTATGACTGATAGCATCAAAAAAAGTCATGCCAGCCAGCCAGTAAGACAAACAGCAACTCACGGTCAAACCAAGATAAATATACCAGAGGGCCTTTGCGGTCTCGGTGATTCTTGGTGTCAATTTTGAGTCTTTTAGAGGTCCTGGCGTTTCAGCACGGTATAACTGCATACCACCAATACCGAGGATGGGTAAAATAGCAACAGCGAGAACAATGATCCCCATGCCACCTAACCATTGCAGTTCCTGACGATAAAACAAGATTGATTTTGGCAGATTATCGATACCGGTGATTATCGTTGCACCGGTGGTGGTTAAGCCCGACATTGATTCGAACACAGCATCGGTAAAACTTAAATGTAGCGTCTCTGATAAAACAAACGGAATTGAGCCTGTGAAACCCAGACCTACCCAAAACAGTACAACAACAACGAAGCCGTCCCTGAGTTTTAATTCATTACGAATATTTCTGACGGGTAACCAGAGAAATAAACCCGTGGCGATAATAATAGAAAATGCAGTAAGGAAGCCTTGCAGGCTGTGATCATTACTCCACCATGCAATTGTTATGGGAGGTAATAATGTAAGACTAAACAGACTGAGTAAAATCCCCAGTATTCGTTGAACGACTGCGTATTGCATTGTGTTCGTTGGCCAAAAGAAGTTTATAGAAAAGTGATGCCTACCTGAAACAATCGTTCGATTTCAGGTACTTGTTTCTTGTCTGCTACCAATAAGATGACATGGTCTTCGGCTTCTACAACAATATCATGATGCGCAAGGAGAACTTTATCCCCGCGAACGAGAGCGCCAATACTTGTTCCTGGAGGTAAGGCAATTTCCTCAATCATACGGCCGACAACACCAGAAGAATTCTTATTACCATGGGCGACTGCTTCAATCGCCTCGGCAGCCCCTTTGCGCAGGGGATGGACGGCAACCACATCACCCTTCCGGATATGGGCCAAAATTGTGCCGATGGTTGCCTGTTGGGGAGAGATTGCGATATCAATGACATTGCTTTGTACCAAATCGACATACCCGGCACGATTGATTAATGCCATTACCTTACGTGCCCCAAGCCGCTTGGACAGCATGCATGAAATAATATTTGCTTCATCAGCATTGGTCAGCGCGCAGAAGATATCAGTCTCATCAATGTTCTCTTCTATTAGCAGTTCCTCATTGGTCGCATCACCATGCAAGACAATTGTATTTTTCAATTCTGCCGCGGCATGCTGTGCGCGTTCAAAGTCCATTTCAATCAGTTTGACCTGATAATGTCGTTCCAGCTTCATGGCCAGACGCATACCAATGTTCCCGCCACCCGCCAGCATGATGCGTTTGAATTCCCTTTTCGTGCTTCGCAAACTTTGTAACAAGGCGCGCATATGCTTGGGTGCACCAATAAAGTAAAGTTCATCATCGGGTTCAATAACGGTTTTTCCATCGGGAATGATTGCCTTGCCCTGACGAAACAGGATGACTATCCGATAATCAAGCTCTGGTAAGTATTTGCCAATATCTCCTGTTCGATGGCCGACTAGGGGGCCACTATAACTAGCACGCACAGCAACTATCTGTACCTTGCCATCGGCAAACTCCAGAACCTGTAATGCTCTTGGGTAACTGATCAGGCGCTCAATGTGTTCTGTGACTAATTGTTCGGGACTGATAAGAACATCTATCGGCAAGGCCTCTTGTGCAAACAAGGCGGTTTTTGACAGGTATTCTGTATTTCTTACACGTGCAATTTTTGTGGGGGTGTGAAATAAAGTGTAGGCCACCTGACAGGCGATCATGTTGACTTCATCGCTATTCGTCACCGCAAGTATCATATCGGCATCCTTTGCACCGGCTTGTTCAAGTACAGAAGGATAGGATGCTACGCCTACAATCGTCTGCAGATCATATTTTTCATTCAGATTGGTCAGACACTTTGGGTTTGTATCTACCACGGTAATGTCGTTTGCCTCACTGACTAGATTTGCCGCTACTGAGGAGCCGACCTGACCTGCACCTAGTATGATTATTTTCATTTTTTGGGTTCTGCAGTATGAATCGTTAATGTGATTGTTATATTAAGCCCATGCAAACGCCTGATGATATAAGAATATTTCTACTCAATACCAATGCAATACACCTGATGCAATATAGCCAGACTTTCCCCATCTTCCAACTTATTTTGGAGCATGGCTATTTTGAATCCTGATTTTTAGCGGTGATGCCGAGTGATTTTAATTTGCGGTAAAGATGTGTTCTCTCCATACCCACGGCTTCTGCAACTTTACTGACACTCCCCCCCACAAGATTGAGCTGGTGTTGTAGATATTCCTTTTCAAACTGTTCTCTTGCTTCCCGTAATGGCATGTCGAAATTAGGGATAAAACTTTGTTCGTCGGGCAGTGATGCCAGTTTTCCCTGTGCCAGTTCCAGTTCTTGTAGATCAATGTTTTCCCCTATTCCAAGAATAAGCAGTCGCTGCACCATGTTTTTTAATTCCCTGACATTACCGGGCCATGTATAGCTTCGCAGATAGTTTTGTGCTGCTACAGAGAAGTGTCGGTAGGGCAATCCTTCTCTTTCTGCAAAATAATCAACATAAAATTCCAGTAATTCCGGTATGTCTTCGGTGTGATCACGCAATGGCGGGACATGAATAGGCAAAATGTTTAATTGATAATAGAGATCATCTTGGAAACGTCTTGCATTAACAAGCTCAAGGATATCATGACTGGTAGCGGCAACAATGCGTATATCAAACGGTTGTGTCCGGGTGCTTCCGACACGTGTAAAATATTTATTGTCCAAAGTGTTTTGTAGTTTTGCCTGTAATGATGGTTCCATATCTGCAATGTCCTTGAGAAACAAGGTACCACCTTCCGCCTGTTCAAAAAAGCCAGCTCTGTCTTTATCAGGCTCATCGCTGCCAAAAAATTCCATCAGAAAATTATCCGCGGATAGGGCAGATATCCCAACACTGATAAATGCTTCTTCAGATCTGGAACTTTGATTATGTAGATAGCGTGCAAAGAGTTCCTTGTCTGTGCCTGATTCCCCAGTAATCAAAACGGGCGTACTGTGTTCAACAATCTGTAAAATCTGCTTCCTCAGGTTTTGTACGATTTTGCTTTTGCCAATAGGTGTATCTACTCTCTGACCATGACTTCTGAGGCGCGTGTTTTCCTTCTGTAGTGATCTATTGTCCAAGGCGTGTTTAACTGTGAGGATTAATTTAGCGAGTGAGAGAGGTTTCTCGATAAAATCATAAGCACCGAGGCGGGTTGCCTCGACGGCAGTTTCAACCGTACCATGACCGGAAATCATAATAACAGGCACATTCATCTGGCCCGATTCATTCCATTGTTTGAGTAAGGTAATGCCATCAACACCTGGCATCCAGATATCGAGCAGAATCAGATCAGGATTAAAATTTTCACGAATGCCATCAGCTTGCGTGGCATTTTCGGCGACTGCAACTTCAAAATCTTCATCCTCAAGTATTTCCTTAATCAGACTTCTGATGTCCGGTTCATCATCCACGACCAGAATTTTGCCTGTTATCATGCAGTTATTCCTGCTTCACTTTTCACGTTGTTATGTTGTTTCCGTATTACGGGTAATCTGATTGTCGCACATACACCGGGTTTGTCTTTATTGTTCTCGAGCCAGACAACGCCATTATGCTCTTCAATAATTTTCTTTACGATAGCAAGACCTAGCCCCGTTCCCTTTGTTTTTGTGGTTACATAGGGTTCAAAGACATGCTCCATGATATCCTCTGCTATTCCAGGCCCGGAATCCCTGATTAAAATTTCTACATATTCGGTACCCGTTGTAGAAATACATTGGGTAGTGATATTTAATGCCGAATCCTTACTATTTTCGCAGGCATCAAATGCATTTTTCAGCAGGTTATTTAAAACTTGTCTGAGTCTGCTTACGTCACCGTTGACCATTGGCAGTTCAGGTTCAAGATCCAGTGTCACCTCTGTCTTTTGATCCAGGTGGGTAAATAGATCAAGCACTTCATTAATTAGCGCATTGATATCCATGGCCTGTGCCTGAATCTCCGGAGTTCTTGCATAGTCTGAGAATGTGTTCACCATATCCTTCATTGTTTCTACTTGCTGAACAATAGTATTTGTCAGCCGATCAAGAATATCTGCATCTGCCTGATTCATGGTGTGAAGATATTTATGACGCAATCTTTCAGCTGCAAGTTGTATTGGTGTTAATGGATTTTTAATTTCATGTGCAAGTCTGCGCGCCATCTCGCTCCATGCAGCATTCTTCTGTCCCTGGATAAGTTCCGTGATGTCATCGAATACGATGATATAACCCTGTTCTTCATCCTGTGTTAACGAATGTGGTGTTCCACTGCAAATTAAAATCTGTCGGCCACTATTACCGAAGAGTGTGATCTGTTCTCGCCAATCCTGCTCGGCATTGTTATGGGACTGTATGGTTGCATGCAAGGGCTCAAGATAATTATACTCCTTACATATATTTTCCAGAGACTCCCCCGTAACAGAATCAATGGGCATCCCCAGGATTTGACCCGCGCTGATATTGCATGTTCGTAATATTTTATCATGGTCAAACACCAGTACCCCGGAGGAAAGCCTGCCCAGTACTGCTTCAAGATAAGCCTGTTGAGTTTCGGTCTCATGCTGACTGCGACTCGCGGCATCGCGTGCGTGTGCAATCTTTTGTGTCATTTCATTAAAAGAAGCAACCAAGAATCCAAGTTCATCATTACTTGGTATGGGTATTTGGGTGTGGTAATCCCCTTCAGCGACTGCCCTGGTTCCTTCAGCCATATCCCTAATTGGAGCTACATGCCTTTTGGCAAAATAAAACGCAGTCCAAACGGTTGCGAAGACACTGAACAGAAGAACCAGTGTAAGGATTAAAACAAAGCTTAGCTTAAGTTGCTCACGTAAATAAGAGAGCTCTTTATATTTAATATAAGAGGTCTGAATGTTGTTAGCCAGACTATTTATCTGCTTAGAGACAGGGTAAAGCGCCTGAATAATTCTGGAATTACTGCCCACGCTTAAACTAGGTACGTTAACGACGACACGGATTTGTAGGCCTGTGTCAATCACATTA
Source organism: uncultured Enterobacteriaceae bacterium (assembly GCA_964428145.1). GTDB lineage: Bacteria > Pseudomonadota > Gammaproteobacteria > Eutrophobiales > Eutrophobiaceae > SMWN01. The sequence continues at coordinate 10,571 of CAYRXP010000007.1, read as the reverse complement.
TCTAGACCAGTGTAGCTACCACCTTGCTGAAGTTGCAATAAAATGGTACCACTCGGTCTGTCAGGGATAATGCTTGTTGTGTTCTCAGAACTTGAGGTGATAATGCCACCTTTTCGATTGAGTAGTGTTATTTCACTGGCATTACTACGTGTTCGTAATCCGTCAATTTCGAAGGGCATCGCTACATCTGATATCTCTGATATCTCTCCCGCGATTTGCTCTGTTTCTTTTAACAATTCTCTCATACGTATATCAAGAGAGAGCCGACTTAATACCAGTGAATCATCTAGTGCCTGTTCAACGCGCAGATCAAACCAGCTATCAATACCCCGATGTAAAAAATCTAACGAGAAAAGATAGACAATTAATACGGGCGTAACTGAGAGCGTGGTAAACATAGCTATCATACGCACTGTCATACGTGTTCCAGGAATATGATTACGGCGTTGATGAATCAGGTATCTGAGATTCAGGAATATGAGTGTCACTAACGCGCAAAGGCCAACAGTGATAAAGATTAATAATTCCGAATACAGACGACTGAACTGTGATGAATCTTTAAGCGCATCGCTCATCATGAGTAAGGAAACCAACATGCAGGCAAACAAAACGATACCACTATAGAGGATTAGTGTGCCGGGCCGTTTCATTTCGAGTCGTTTCATTGCTGAATTGTCCATTTAAACCAGGGGCTTGATAGCTGCCAATCGGAGGAGATATAAGCTGAAAGTCTTAATGGTGCGGGTAATGATTCTGTGTTTAGTCGGGCACGTATCTGTGTGGTGTATGTCTTCCCCGGTTCCAAAGTGGCGGCTCCAACAAAAGGGTAATCTCTGATTGTCCCTAGAAATTCGAGTGCATGAGATAAACTCTGAAAACGACGTTTGACACCTGTATTGAGATCGGTGACCAGATATTGGTTGCTAATCGGGTGGTGTTCAAGCCTTTTACTTAATGTTCTCTTGCGAATAATTTTATCCCATAACCATTTTCTGGACTGCCTGGCCTGTATTTCTATATCAATCTGTAAGGCGATACCATGCTCAAGAGCCTTAAGTACTTCATGGCTGAAATTATATTGTATATCCGCATCAATTACGTAGTCTGTTTCGCCCGGTTTTAATTGAGCGTTTTCTACAATGAAGCCATCTGTTAAATCGGCATAGAGCACTGCTGGGCACAGGAACAAACTCGCCAGAACAGAGCGGAAAATGATTCTACCCGTCTCAGGTTTTATACAATTGAGCATAATAAAACCCATCCATTGCATTTTCACCGGGTAAAATTTGTCGACCATATTTTGTTGCCTTGCCCCAACTGGCCTGTATTGGTTTCGCCTTAACATCATGATATTTATTTATAAAAGCAGCGATTTGCTCGTCATTCTCTGCCTTGAACACAGAACAGGTAATATACAACAACTTGCCACCTTTTCTTAACAATGGCCACAATGCATTTAGAATTTCAGCTTGTAAAATAATAGCATTCTGAATATTTTCAGGTGTTCGCAAATACTTGATATCAGGATGTCTGCGTATCACACCAGAAGCGCTACAAGGCGCATCAATCAATATGCGATCAAAGGGTTTGTTGTCCCACCATTTATTTGGTGCGCGCGCATCATTTTGTATTAACGTTGCCTTGAGTCGGAGGCGATCCAATGTGCTTACAAGTTTTTTAAATCTGTGTGGTTCCATCTCAATGGCAACTACCTCTCCCAATGTTGGCATGTTTTCCAGTAGGTGGGCCAATTTCCCGCCTGGCGCCGAACATGCATCAAGTATTCGCTCACCGGCTTGTGGATCCAGTAAGGGTATGGCAAGTTGAGCCGCCAAATCCTGTACAGAGATATGACCTTCAGAAAAATCGGGGAGCATTTCCACACTCACCGGGTGAGTCAGCACGATACCATTTTCATTCAAATTTGACGCTCGACTTTCTATTTCGGCAGTTTCTAATTTTTTTAGATAGTGCTTTCTGTCCGTGACGCGGGAATTCACTCTCAAGCTCATGGGTGGAGGGAGATTGTTTTCTCTGATGATTGACTGCCAGCACTCGGGATATTCATTTTCATATAGGTTCAGTAGCCAACCAGGATGTTCGTGTCTGGCGGATACATTGCCGGCGATGAGATTAGAAATTTTTTTGTGTTCCCTTTGATAGCGTCTTAAAATCGCATTGATCAGATTTTTTGCCCAATGTTTTTTCAATTCCGTGCAACTCTCTACAGTTGCGGAAACAGCAGCGTGGTCGGGAGTTCGCATATGATCGATTTGATAGAGACCAATCAGGATAAGTGCTCTTATATCGCCATCTTTCTTTTTAAATTTTTTATCCAGCAGCATACTCAGGATAAAATTCAGGCTGTTATAGTGGCGTAATACGCCGTAACAAAGCGCCTGTGCGAAGGCCCGTTCTCGTTGATCAGCCATCTGGTCTAATTCAATGGATACGAGCATGGAAAGCGATTGATGATCTTCAAATACTTTAGACAGAATTTGCGATGCCACTGCGCGAGCCTGCATTGATGTTGGTTTTGCTTTAATTATCGACACCAAAATCTGGATTGCCATTCAGGAAATCAGCCACAGTCATGGCGCGTTTACCTTGAGGCTGTAACTTCAACATCCTTAGTACACCCTTACCTGTCGCTACATCGATACCGGCTTTACTACTGTTAAGAACCTTGCCCGCGGTGGAGATTAATTCGGTATCAAGAATTTCTGCCTGCCATAGTCGCAAACGTAAGCCTGCTAGTTCCGTATGACAGACAGGTGTTGGATTAAATGCACGTATCGCGCAGTCAATATTGCCTACGGCTTGTGACCAATCGATCCTGGCTTCTAATTTTGTGATTTTATCTGCGTAGGTGGCTTGTGAATTATCTTGAGTAACGGGCTGCAGATTCCCGGAAACCACTGCATCTAATATTTTAAGTAAGCATTTACTACCAATGTCAGCCAATCTATCATGTAATACTCCTGATGTATCAGAGGAGTTTATCGGACATTTTTCCTGTAACAATATAGGGCCAGTATCCAGGCCATTATCCATCTGCATAATGGTGATACCTGTCTCACGGTCTCCTGCCTGGATTGCACGTTGAATCGGTGCCGCCCCTCTCCATCTGGGGAGCAGTGAAGTATGAACATTAATACAGCCATGGGTGGGTCCATTTAGGATATTTTCGGGCAATAATATTCCATAGGCGACAACAATCATCAAGTTAACCTCGGAAAGCACTTTTTCCATGGCAACTAATTCAGATTTCGACGGTTGTAGGACTGTCAGGCCGTGTTCCAGTGCACGTTTTTTTACGGCACTTGAGGTTAGTTTGCGACCTCGACCTGAGGGTCTGTCGGGTTGGGTTAGCACCACACTGATTTGGTACTCTGATTTTTCCAGCAGTGCGCCCAGTATGGTTGCTGCCAGTTCAGGTGTTCCGGCAAAGGCCAAGCGTAATTTTCCCTGGTGTAGTTTTTCCATACGCAGTTTTTCTGGGCGTGGTTTTTGGTGAGTCACAGGATTTTTGCTTGATATTTTTCTTGTTTATCAAGTTTTTTGCGTAAACGTCGTCTTTTCATGGGAGAGAGATAATCGATAAATAATTTCCCATCCAGATGATCGATTTCATGCTGGATACATACAGACAACAGGCCATTGGCCTCACTTTCGATTACTTTACCTTCGAGATCCTGAAAGCGATATGTGATTCTCTTGGCCCGCATTACAGTGTCATAGTATTCAGGTACTGAAAGGCAACCCTCCTGACTTTCTTCAATCCCTTCAGAAGATAAAATCTCAGGATTAATCAAATAGATAGGTTCATTTTTATCTTCTGATAAATCAATGACGACAAGACGTTTATGAACATTTACCTGCGTTGCAGCAAGTCCAATACCATTATTTTCATACATTGTTTGCAGCATATCCTTTGCCAAAATAAGGCAAGATTTATCCACTATTTCAATAGGAACAGCTTTTTTGCGTAATCCGGCATCTGGATAATGTAAGACTTCTAGTATTGCCACCGTGTTCTTTTAAACCCCATTGCTTGGTAACTCACTGATAGTATACAGAAAAATGATTATTTCGTAACAAAGAGGCGAATAAAGCGTGATCTTACTTATATTTCGCGATATTTTTTGCTAATCTACATTAAGGAACGTACGTAAGGTAATAATCATGTTTAAGAAAATCTATTTTTTACTAGTGTTTTTATCGCTCGCATCTATTTCGATTGCCGACACGGTAACGCTAAACCCTGATCATCCTGACGAATATGTTGTCCAAAAGGGTGACACGCTATGGGATATCTCGGCACGGTTTTTACAGGAACCCTGGTATTGGCCGACTATCTGGCAGGGGAATCCTCAAATCGAAAATCCGCATCTTATTTATCCTGGAGATGTGATAACCCTGACATTCAAGGATGGTCAGCCCATGCTAACCGTGAACGCTTCAGGCATGGGAGTCAACGGTCGGAATGTAAAGCTATCACCTGTCGTACGTTCCTATGATAGAGATGATGCTATCCCATCAATCCCTGTAGATGCTATCCAACAATTTTTAACGAGGCCTCGAATCGTAACAGATGAAGAGATGGATGACTGGCCTTATGTCGTATCAAGTTACGACGAACATTTGGTATCGGGTTCAGGTAATAAGCTGTATGTGAGGGGTCTGTCTGAAGATTCGACGGAGACCCGTTATGGCCTGTATCGTAAGGGTCCTGCATACATCAATCCGCGTAAGGATAAAGATGAAATCCTTGGTTATGAGGCACTTTATCTGGGCGATGTTGTGGTTGAGAAATGGGGCGATCCGGCCTCAGTTATTGTGACCTTGTCTAAACAGGAAATTCTTAATGGAGATAGGCTTGTTGCTGAATCTGATGAAGATGCCAATAATGAATTTACTCCAAGTACCCCATACCGTGATATCGATGCAAATATATTATCTGTTATCAATGGTGTCGCTGAGATAGGCCAATTTCAGGTTGTCGTGGTTGATGTCGGTGATGGTGATGGCATTGAGGTTGGCAGTATCTTGGGTGTTTATCAGAGTGGTAAAATCGTAAGGGACGATATAGCGAGTGAGATAAAAGGAAAAGAAAAGATAGAAATAGACCCTGATGATGCCTTGGGAGGCATGGTAGACAGTATCAGGAATTCCATGACAGATTTTAATAATTCTGATCTAGTTGGCTATCTAGGTCGACCAAATGCCCAACCGGAATTCGTTGAACTGCCTGAAGAGTATGCCGGCGTTTTGATGGTTTTCCGTATCTTTGAAAATGTTAGTTATGCTCTGGTAATGGAGGCAGTGAGTCCTATTCATGTCTATGATAGTGTAAGAAATTTATAAAGGACCCAAATAGGGTTTTTAGAAACTCAAACAAAGGCCGTGAAAAACGGCCTTTGTTATTTTGTGTCTCAGACAAAGATCTTAATCAAAAACATAGATGGAATATTAAGGTAGGATTGTGAAAAAATAGTCGTATATAAATTTTGTTGAAGAGAAATTTATAAAACAGTATTAATAGTTATTACCAAATATAGATCAGGATGATCATGAATATGGCGATAAAAGAAGACGATCGTGCTTTTTGGTTAGCACTTCACCGTATCAGGGGTCTTGGCCCAATCGGCCAAAGAAAATTACTTGATGCTTTCCCTACTGTAAAACAAATATTTTATGCAGATGACTCCACTCTCAAAAAAACGGGTCTTGACGAAAAATCTATCACATCTGTTTGCCAACCTGATTGGGAGGTCATTGAAGCAGATTTGGACTGGTTGGACATGCCAGATCATTATCTCATTACGATTAATGATGAAGCATATCCGACCTTGCTCAGGGAAATACCTGATCCGCCTGTTGTTCTATTTGCCTATGGACGCCCGGAAGTTTTAAAGACCATCCAGATTGGGATTGTTGGAAGTAGAAATCCAGATGCGACAGGCCGGAAGACAGCGGATGAATTTGCCAGAGAGCTGGTTTATGCTGGTGCGACCGTTACAAGTGGTTTGGCTTTGGGCATAGATAGTTGTAGTCATCTGGGCGCATTAAACGCCAACGGTTATACCATAGCAGTGACAGGGAATGGCCTTGATATGATCTACCCGGCAAGGCATAAGGCCCTGGCAGAGGACATCGTAGATAATGGCATTTTAGTCTCTGAATTTCCGCCTGGCACCAAACCAATCCCTGCAAATTTTCCCAGACGTAACAGGATTATCAGTGGAATGAGTACCGGTGTTCTGGTCATACAGGCAGCATTACGGAGTGGTTCACTTATCACTGCACGTTATGCGATGGAACAGGGTCGTGAGGTATTTGCCATTCCAGGTTCTATTCATAACCCACTTGCAAAAGGTTGCCATGCCCTAATCAAGCAAGGCGCCAAACTGGTAGAATCGGTCAATGATATTGTTGAAGAGTTGGGTTCCCTTGCAACAGTGGTCATTGATGAAAATGCTTCCCAAAAAAATGATGTGGAAAATAATATATATAAAGAAGAGCTTGACGCGGATTACAAAGTGTTGCTTGATACTATGGCATATGACCCCATATCCATTGATAAACTGATCGAATTAACAGGATTGACGACAGATTCTGTTTCCTCCATGCTTTTAATACTTGAACTTCGTGGTTTGGTGTTTTCGCAGGCGGGTGGGGTTTACATGCGTGTTAACTAGGGAATTAATGGAATGAAAGAAACAGTGTTGGATGTATTGATGTATCTTTTTGATAATTTTGAAGATGATGATGTCAAAATGACGCCAGATCAAGATGCTCTGAGGCATCAGCTCAGGGATGCGGGGTTTGAGGATCGTGAAGTAAACAAGGCCTTTGACTGGTTGGAGGGATTGGCCATACAAAAAGATAATCATTATCCTTCCGGTATTTCGGGCACTTCTACATCAAGAATTTATAATGATAAGGAACTGGAGAAGTTTGATACTGAGAGTCGAGGATTCCTGCTTTTTCTGGAACAGGCAGGTGTATTAAATTTAAAGGATCGAGAGTTAGTGATTGATCAGGTGATGGCATTGGAATCAGAAGACATCGATCTGCAACAGCTTAAATGGGTTGTTCTCATGGTTTTGTTCAATCAACCAAGAAAAGAAGCAGTGATCACGTGGATGGAAGATATCGTGATGGATGATTTGAATGCGAATATACATTAACCGTCCAGTTGCGGTTTAAAACCGTTTTTTTTAGAAATATATTACTTCACTGTCACAGAATACTTATCGGAATATTTTTGAATGAGCACATCATTGGTTATTGTTGAATCCCCTGCTAAAGCAAAAACGATCAATCGATATCTTGGTAAAGATTATATTGTGTTGGCATCCTACGGGCATGTGCGCGATCTGCTACCAAAAACAGGTGCCATCGACATAGAAAATAATTTTGAAATGAAATATCAGGAAATTGAAAAAAACGCCAAGGCCGTTGATGCGATAGTCAAAGCACTCAAGAAAGCAGATACCTTATATCTTGCAACCGACCCGGATCGTGAAGGGGAAGCCATTGCCTGGCATCTACATGAACTATTGAACGAGCGAGGTGTTTTAAAGGGAAAAAAAACACACCGAGTTGTTTTTCATGAAGTGACAAAAACTGCAATTCAGGATGCCATCGCTCATCCACGAGATTTATCTTCGGATTTGATCAATGCACAACAAGCACGCAGGGCACTGGATTATTTGGTAGGTTTTAACCTTTCGCCATTGCTATGGAAGAAAATTCAGCGCGGCCTATCTGCCGGGCGCGTACAAAGTCCTGCATTAAGGATGATCGTCGAACGTGAACAGGAAATAGAAAAATTCAAGGCTCAGGAATATTGGACCATCGAAGCGGATCTTGAGCATGGAAAAGCAAAATTTGTTTCAAGGCTGACACATTTACATGGTGAAAAACTAAAACAATTTACTATCACAGAAGGTGATGCCGCGAATAAAGCATACGATGTATTGATGCAAGCAGCCGATGGACGCTTGACTGTTAGCAAGATTGAGAAGAAACAACGTAAAAGACAACCTACTGCACCCTTTACAACCTCAACCATGCAACAGGAAGCAGTCCGGAAATTAGGATTGACAGCCCAGCGTACCATGCGCATCGCGCAGCAATTATATGAAGGGATAGACATAGGCGGAAGTGAGGGAACGGTCGGATTAATTACTTATATGCGTACAGACTCAGTCGTTTTGGCAAAGGAAGCACAAGAGGAGATAAGAGGTTTCATTGCAGAACGATATGGCAAAGATAACGTACCAACCGAGCCCAGGGTGTTTAAAACAAAATCAAAAAATGCGCAGGAAGCACATGAGGCCATACGTCCTACTCTTGTAAGGCATGTGCCGAAGGAAATAAAATCTTCTCTTGATAATGATCAGTTTCGATTGTATGAATTGATTTGGAAGCGCGCAGTAGCCAGTCAAATGACGCATGCGACAATTGATACGGTCTCTGTCGATATGAATTGTGGAGAAGGTAATGTTTTTCGAGCCAATGGATCGACCATTGCTGATCCAGGTTTCATGATGGTCTACCAAGAGGGGCTGGATGAAGCGAAAACAGAAAGCGATGAAAAGCTACTGCCACCACTGAAAGAGGGTGACGTTGTGAAGTTGCTCGAGATCAGGCCAGAACAACATTTCACAGAACCGCCACCGCGCTATACAGAAGCCAGTCTGGTGAAAACACTGGAAGAATACGGTATTGGCAGACCCTCAACTTACGCAAGTATCATCAACACACTCAAACAAAGAGAATATGTGGAGTTCGAGAAAAAGCGGTTTACGCCGACTGAGATAGGTCGAGTTGTAAATAATTTTCTCACAAAACATTTTGAGGAGTATGTAGATTACGATTTTACAGCACGTCTTGAAGATGAGTTGGATGCTGTTTCCAGAGGCGAGAAAGACTGGATGCCATTAATGAAGAATTTTTGGAATTCATTCGAAAGACAAATAAAGGAAAAGGAAGAAACTGTCAGTCGTAATGAAGCGATTCAGGCAAGAGAACTGGGAACAGATCCAAAGACGGGTTCGCCTGTGTCGGTGCGCATTGGTCGTTTCGGGCCCTATGCACAAATTGGCACAAAAGAAGATGAAGATAAGCCCAAATTCGCAGGCTTACGTCCAGGACAGAAACTGGACAGTATTACACTGGAAGAGGCCCTGGATCTTTTCAAATTACCCAGAGACTTGGGGAAAACAGGAGATGGGGAAGAAGTCGTTGTCAGTGTTGGCCGATTTGGTCCATATATTCGTTACGGGAATAAATTTGTCTCACTTAAGGAAGATGACCCCTATACGGTGTCGTTAGAAAAAGCACTGGAGCTTATTGTTGCCAAGAAAATTGAAGATGCAGACAAGCAGATTAATATTTTTGAAGATGAAGGTATTAGTGTCTTGAATGGACGTTATGGTCCTTATGTGACAGATGGAATTAAGAATGTGAAGGTTCCAAAAGACATCGAGCCGGCTGATCTCACCTTGGAAGACTGCAAGAAGATGATTGCTGAAGCACCAGACCGGTCACGTCGCGGGGGCAAGAAAAAGGCCAGTAAAAAGACGGGTGCCAAGAAAAAAGCGAAAAAGAAGGTAGCGAAAAAAATCAGCGAAGTTAGCTGATATTGTATTATTTATAATGGATGTTCTTAGCCGTCATCCAGGCATTATGTTACACCCTCGTTATAGTGCAGGAACGTCATGAGTAATTTTCATCTGAATCGGGCAGTCATGGCCTTGAACATGGGTGGCATTATCGCTTATCCGACTGAAGCAGTTTTCGGTCTGGGGTGTTATCCAGAGGATTTTTGGTCAGTTGCGAAAATTCTGTCTCTTAAAGAACGTTCAGTAAGTAAAGGCTTGATATTGATAGCCGCCAGCGTTGGGCAGATAGCCCCTTATGTCGAATATCCAGATGAGAAAGTGAGGCAGGAAGTGAATTCAACGTGGCCCGGACCAGTTACGTGGGTGTTACCTGCGAAGGCAAGCGTCCCCTATTGGGTCACCGGGGGCAAGAACACGGTTGCCGTAAGGGTAAGTGCGCATCCGGTGGCGCAAGCCCTGTGTCACAGGGTCGGAGTCATTGTATCTACAAGTGCAAATCCAGTGAGATGCATACCTGCCACAAATGTCATCAAGGTTCGGAGTTATTTTGGTAATAAGATTGATTATATCTTGCCTGGGGAAACAGGCAGTCAGCGCCACCCTACGGAAATCAGAGAAGCAGCCACTGGTAAGGTCCTACGCCCCAGCGATTAATCCACTAATTAATCGCTAAATAGCACGAATATCAGCCTCTTATCTTATTGACAGTACAGTCAGATTATCCGAGAATGTGCGGCTGATTTCGGAGGGGTACCCAAGCGGTCAACGGGATCAGACTGTAAATCTGACGGCTCAGCCTTCGGAGGTTCGAATCCTCCCCCCTCCACCAGGGACGAGTAGCAATAGGTAGGGTAGGGTTGATAGCCGGTTTGGTGTTGGCTAGGCGGGTGTAGTTCAATGGTAGAACCTCAGCCTTCCAAGCTGATGGTGTGGGTT
>CAYRXP010000006.1:0-18789 GCA_964428145.1 uncultured Enterobacteriaceae bacterium | reverse complement strand
CACCACCACCCGATCACTAAACCGCATAAACATCCGGTACAACATCGGAATCACAAACAGCGTCAACACCGTTGAAAACGCCAGACCCCAGACTATCGCTGTAGCCACCGGCCCCCAGATCAAGGAGTGACCGGCCAGTCCTGTTGCCAATGAAAACAAGCCGGCAATAGTTGTCAGTGACGTAATCAATACAGGAATCACTCTTCTTCTTGCTGCGTATACAGTTGCGTGTAATAAACTCATACCGTTTTCCAGCCGTGCATTGGCAGCTGAGATTAAAACAATCGCAGCATTTACTGATATCCCCGCCAACGCAACCACACCGTACATGGTGTATAAACTCAATGGGTTTGCAGTCACTAATAAGCCCATGACAACACCGGTAAAGGCCAGCGGAATGGTGACCAGTATCATCAAGGGCTGCCAGTAACTTCTGAATTGCGTGCCCAATATAATGTACATCACACCCACACCAAACAGAAACAGGACAACAAGGGAATCCAGACTTGTTGTAATGTCGTCCAGAATACCGGTGAAATCCAGATCAATGGTTGGATGATCTTTTTGTATTCGTTTCCATTCTTCTGCGATTAATTCGTTCGCTTCTACGGTATTGATTTTGTCTTTATCAATATCTGCTTCCAGCGTGATGGTTTTTCTAAAGTTGTAATGGCGAATATTATTCACACCCAGACCTTGCTCAGAATGTACTAACTCTCCTATGGCGACTGAACGACCATCAGGTAATGCAATTGTTTGCCTTAACAAATTTTCAATATCGCCCCAGCCATCCTGTTTGGCCTGCACGCGCACTTTGACCTTTTCTCCCTGGTCCTGAAAATCAGTGACAATTTCACCATCGACAAAAGATTGAATGCTGCGACTCAACACTGAAGGTGATATGCCCGCGCGTTGAATAGCTTCGCCATCATAACGTAACACCAACTCTGGATTCCCCGGACGATCATCCAGAAACACATTTCTAAAGATCGGATTACCCTGAAGAAAATTGGTAAGTGACTTTGCCGCTGATTTAATTTCAGAGATTTCATCGCCGCGTATTTTTACATTGATGGGTCTTGAAGTCGGCGGCCCATCTTTAATACGTAATAATGAAACATTGGATGTGCCTTCAAAGCCGATAACAGCCGCTTTCACTGCCTCGGCAATCTCAGCCACTGAACGCGAACCATTTTCATCTGGTACCAGGCTGATCATGATTTGTCCTACAGTGTCACCAAACAAAGGTTCTGTCTCTGTAAACTGTTGCCCGGCATATGTCACTGATGATCGCAATTCATGTGTACGAACTTCTTGTAGTGTACGTGCCTGTATTTTTGTTAGCATCTCACTGGTATCATCCAGCGTCGCACCGCGTGGCATTTCAACATTGATATAAAAAAGTCTTAGCTCATCGCCTTCAAAAAAATTAAAGCGGATATGGCCGCCTGCAACAATCGTTACTGCCAGAATAAAAACAGAGAGCACAGCTGATATCGAAATGACAGGATAGCGCAAGGCCTTTAATAATAATTTAATATAGCTGTAACGAATCCAGTGAGTAAATTGCTCCCGGCGTTTTTGTGTGTTTGACGGTTTTGTGAGATCAATATCTACAGCAATTACATGTGCAGGCAACATCCAGTACGCTTCCAATAGACTGACAGCCAATGCCAGGGTCACCACCAATGGGATGACCCTCATAAAATCCCCGAGGATCCCTGGCATTAACATCAATGGCAAAAATGCCGCCATGGTTGTCATCACCGAGGTAGTCACCGGTGCAAACACTTCTTGCAGCGCGCCTATCGCTGCACGCATTGGCGCCATCCCCTGCTGCAAACGCTGATAAATAGATTCAACGACAACAACTGCATCATCAACCAGCATACCCAGCGCAATCACCACGCCGAGTAGAACCATATTGTTCAGAGACATGTCGATAATATTGAGGATCAGAAAGGTACCTGCCAATGTGAAAGGAATACCAATACTTGTCAGTAAGGCAATCCGTGTGCCGAGGAATATCCATGTCACTACTAACACCATAATTAAACCAATGGTGGCATTGGTTTGCATTAAAGATAATGCATTGCGTGTACTGATGGTTTGGTCATCGACCAAAAATATATTTACGCCTGTGTTGGTACTATATCGATTGCGTTCATCAATGTAAGCGCGAATATCATCAACTAGCTCAAGAACATTGGTGTTTGCCTGCTTGGTAATCGCCAATAATGCTGCCGGTTCACCATTAAACCTGACTATCTCGGTGGCTTCTTCCGTTGCACGAGTGAACTCCGCCAGATTACCAAGTGGCACAATTCCATGCGCCGTGGTTACTGGATAATCTGCCAGGCTCCCAGGGTCCGTACTTGTCCCTTCTATTCTGACGATCCATTGACCATCATCGGTTCGAATATCACCTGCAGAGACATCCCGAAAATAAGCTCGCACGGTATCTGACAGATCGCCTGGTGTAATTCCCAGGCCTTCTAATCGCTCAGGAATAAATGTGATGTGTAACTCCGGATCGGCAAGCCCAAGTTCATTTATCCGGTCAACGCCTTTAATGCGTTCAAGATCTTTTTTTATATTTCTTATTTGTCGACGGAGATTTTCATCATCGCCGGCGCTATTGATAACGACGGTTGCTGATGGAAAAGCATTTGATGTGGTAATTTCGTAAACCACCGGATCTTCAGATTCTTCGGGTAATTCGCTTGAGTAGGTATTTTGAACTTCTCGGCGTAGATCAGTTAAGTGACTATCGAACTCATCTTTATTGATCTGATTAAAGCGAACCAGAATATTTGAAACACCTTCGCGGCTGGTGCTGGAAACAAATTTGATATCTTTAATCGAACTGCGTAAGGCATCTTCAATTGGATCGGTAATTCTTTTTTCGACATCTTCCGCAGCGGCGCCAGGGAAAAAAGTAATAATACTGATCCAGTTAAAATTGATCTCCGGATCTTTTGCACGTGGCATTTGCAAATAAGAGATGCTGCCGATGACTAGGATCAAACAAAAGGTGAGGTTTGCTAGTACGTGATTAGCGAGAAAGCGTTCCAGCCAATTCATGTTTAATTGACGATATTAACAGACACAGCTTCTTTTAATGAAAAGTGTCCCTCAATCACAACATTAATGTCATTCCCCAACGAGGTGACGCTGGCACGTCCTGCCTGCGCTGTTGGCATGGAGTTAAAGCGTGCAACATTTCCATCGACCGTAAACACACCAAGTTTGCCATTACGACGGACTAAAAGATCGCCAGGAATATGCGCGCGATCATCTCGCCAGATTAATCTTCCAGCAGCTCCCGGCAATGCATGTGAATCGTTAAACATTAATCGAACTTCACGATTGCGTGTTTCGGTATTGATAGCCTGTACGATGGATCTCAATTTTACCGGATAACGAATATTGTTATGTTCAAAGTAAAGTTCTCTGGCCTGACTCACCTGCGCCGAGTCACGACTTAATATCTGTGCAGATATAACTATTTCATCGATATCCATAACTTTCACAAGTGCCGTACCCACACTCACAAATTCTCCGACCGCGCTGGCACGTTCAATCACAAGTGCACGAAAGGGACTTAAGACGGTACAATGAGATTGATCAAGCATTTTGCGTTTAATCTCAGCTTGAATGCCTCTCAGTTCAGCGCCTAATACTGCATAATCTGATTCACGTTCGTCGAGAATTTCTTCTGCAATTGATTGCTTAAGTATCAACTGACGCGTGCGCTCAACACGCCGACTTGCCAGGTCTCTTTTGGTTTCAAGTGCCTCCCGTCTGGCGACGGACTCACGGTGTGACAGCACATAATCCTCGCAATCGAGTCGAGCCAGTCCGCCGCCTTTTTCAACAATATCACCAACTCGCACAGAAATTTTATCAACCCTGGCTGCAATGCGCGCGCTGATGACACTCTCATTCAAACTTACAACCGTCGCCGGTGCGGCACGTTCCGGATAAATAGCGACGTCAGAGATTTTGGCCGTTTTCACTGTGATCTTGTCCGCGGCATAGACAGTTACAGAAAGAGTAAATACGGTAAAAATCGTTATTGATAACTGCAGTAATCTTTTCATCTTTATTCTTATAAGTAATATCAATCCAACCGTTATTTTAACATTTATCCTGATTTAATTGATAAATGAAACATTCCTGACCGCAATTTGATGCCTATAAATCAGACTCTTTGCCTGAAAAGCATACGATCAAATAGCAGCCTCAAGGTATACTCAGACCGCTAAAAGGATAGAAAATTAGTAAAATTTGGTCCGGTCATGGAGTCTGCGCCAACATTTTTATAAATTACTATAATAATCAATGAGATAACTGAATGCAACGTATCGCAATTGTTGGTATTGGCGGCCTTTTCCCTGGCGCTGATGGTTCGGCAGATCAACATCTAGAAGAGTTCTGGAAGAATATCCAGACGGGTCATGATTGTTCTCGCGAAGTCCCTGCGGATCGTTGGCTGTTAAAAAAAGAGGATGTCCGAACCGATGGTCAGACTGGTGAACTGACAGCGGACAAGGTTAATTCAATTCGTGGCTGTTTTCTCGATCCATTCCAGCTCAACACCGACAATCTTGATATTGATAAAGATATTCTTGAACAACTGGATCCACTCTTCCATGTGCTATTACATGCGGGGCAAGAAGCCTGGCTAGATTGCCAACATGAGTCCCTGGATAAACAGCGCATCGGCGTCATCATTGGCAACATTGTTTTACCCACCGATGCGTCATCTTCTCTGGCCGATGAACTGCTTGGCCCTGTGTTTGAAGCACAGGTCCTTGGAGAAAAAATTCAGGCAAAGAATAAAACTAACTCACTGAACAGATATGTTGCCGGGCTACCCGCAGGTGTGCTGACCAAGGCCATGGGTTTTGGGGGTGGTAGTTATACGCTTGATGCCGCCTGTGCATCTTCATTGTATGCACTGAAATATGCAGTTGATGAATTAATCGCAGGACGTGCCGACACTATGTTAACTGGCGGCTTGTCTCGTCCGGATTGTCTCTATACGCAAATGGGTTTTTCTGCACTGGGCGCGATATCAAATTCAGGTCATTGCTCACCTTTTGATCATAAAAGTGATGGTCTGGTTGTTGGTGAAGGCGCAGGCATCCTGGTACTTAAACGACTGGATGATGCGCAACGTGATAGAGATCATATTTACGCAACCATTGCCGGCATTGGATTGTCCAATGATGTCGGCGGCAATCTCATGTCACCTGATTCTGAAGGACAATTACGAGCCATGCGTGCGGCCTATCATCAGGCAGACTGGTCTCCGGATGATGTCGATCTCATAGAATGTCATGGCACCGGCACACCCATTGGTGATGCGGTGGAGTATCAAAGCCTGAATACACTTTGGTCAGAACAGACAAAGAATAAACAAGACTGCGTTATAGGTTCGGTTAAAAGTAATATAGGCCATCTGCTGACTGCGGCAGGTTCTGCTGGGCTGATAAAAGTGTTGTTGGCAATGAAGCATCAAGAATTGCCGCCAACTGCGAACTTTGAAACTGCATCGCAAAAAATTGATCTGACAAACAGCCCCTTCACGGTATTAAGTCAAGCAGAAACCTGGAACAAAAGAACAGAACAAACACCGCGGCGCGGAGCTGTCAGTGCCTTTGGGTTTGGTGGGATTAATGCGCATGTTTTATTAGAAGAATGGCAAGCAGAGCAACCACATCCAGTCAAAATTACTAATGGGAAAAATGATCTGTCCGACATTGCCATCGTTGGTATGGAAGCACAATTTGGCCCGTGGAAATCTCTGGCTGCATTTAAAGAACGCCTGTTCACCAGCAAACAGGATTTTAAACCTGAAACCGCATCACACTGGTGGGGGGTTGATAACCCGGATAACATCAAGGGCTGGTTTATTAATGAAGTCAATATTCCGCTCGGTCGCTACCGTATTCCTCCTGCTGAACTCAAAGAGATGTTACCGCAGCAACTACTGATGTTAGAGGTTGCTGCCAATGCCCTGGATGATGCGGGAATAAAAGAACTGACTAAAGAACAAAGTTATTCTACCGGTGTATTTATCGGCATTGGCCTTGATCTCAATACCACCAATTTTCATTTCCGTTGGTCAATATTAAATCGCGCGAAGACATGGGCCAGGCAACTTGGTTTAAATCTTAACGAGAAAGAACTGAAAGAATGGATTCAATCTTTACGTGATGCAGCAAGTCCCGCATTGAATGCCAACCGAACCATGGGTGCCCTGGGAGGGATTGTTGCAAGCCGGATTGCACGTGCATTTCGCATCGGCGGACCCAGTTTTACTGTCTCTGGAGAAGAAAGCTCAGGACTACGTGCATTAGAAGCTGGCGTTCGCGCCTTGCAAAGAGGTGAATTAAACACAGCGATTGTCGGTGCAGTTGATCTGGCAGGTGATGTACGAGCAGCATTGGCACAGCACGATCGCCGCATCTATTCAGATGATAATTTAATCGGTGAAGGTGCGGCCGCATTCATTCTTAAACGTCATGAAGATGCCCTGCGAGATGGTGATCGAATTTATTCCATCATTAAGGGTCTTGGTGCCGCCAATGGTGGCGGAACCGATTTAGTCATACCAACTGAGAGCGCATACCAACAAGCCTTCGGCAATGCCTGTAAAGATGCAAAGACAGAACTATCAAAGATTAGCTTATTTGAAACGCATGGTAGCGGACATCAACAGGAAGATGCCATGGAGACCGCGGCACTGAATGTATTATTTAATGAAAATAAAGATAATATTCCTTGTGTCTTAAGCAGTATTAAATCAAAGATTGGTCATACAGGTGCTGCCTGTGGTCTGGCTTCGATTGCCAAAGCCAGCCTAAGTCTTTTCCACAAACAACTGACTGTTCTCGATCAGACACAATATTGGTTACGTAATAAGATTGATGGCCCCCGGCAGGCGGCTGTCAGTGCATTCAGCATTGATGGTAATTGTCTGCATGCCATCCTTGAAGAAGCTGATCAAAACTCTGGCGCGAGTACTACAGAAACTACCGAGACATTATTTTCGTTTCACGCAACATCAAAAGAAAGTTTACTGGAAAATATTAAGCAACTTGGTTCACTGACAGACAGTGAGCCCTCTGATAAAAAAGCCTTAGACAGAAAACAAAGTATTCATGCCCTCGCAAAGAAGTGGTCGGGAAAAATAAAAAATAAAAAACATAAGAAATTCACAGCAGCGATTGTTATAAGTAATGAGAACGAATTAACAAATGCTCTGAGCAGACTTCAGCAAGCAATTGAGAAAAATGATTCAATCCACACAGACGGAATCTACTTTTCAAATAAGCCTTTAGGTAATGAAGGAAAACTGGCCTTTGTTTATCCCGGATCGGGAAATCATTTTCATGGCATGGGCCGTGAGTTGGGACAACAATGGCCAGCCGTGCTTGATCGTCTTGATGATGAAAATGATTCTCTCGCATCACAGTTTGCCAACGGCCACTTTTGGGGTCGTTCATATAATAACTCCTGGCGTACGGAGTCAGAACATCCACTTAGCCACGAAGAGGTTATCTTCGGTCAAGTCTGGCTCGGCACATTTGTCAGTGACATTATCTCTCAGTTTAATATCATGCCTGATGCCATCATTGGTTATAGCCTAGGCGAAACAGCAGGCCTATTTTCCACGCGTACATGGACGGACAGAGATGAAATGTTGCGCCGTATTCAGGAAACTGATTTGTTCACCGAGGCCCTGGCAGGTCCTTGTGATGCTGTACGTGACACCTGGCAATTAAACGATTCGGAAACTGTTGATTGGTTGATTGGTGTCGTCGATCGCACGGCGGATGAAGTTAATCAAACATTGACTGGACACCCTCGCGCTTATTTGCTCATTACCAATAGCCCAAATGAATGTGTTGTCGGTGGGGACAGGAAAGCAATTCTTGCTCTGGTTGCAGACTTGAATTGTAGTCTTCATCCATTGCAGGGTGTTACCACTGTACATTGCGAAGTTGCTGAACCAGTAAAGAAACCCTATCGTGAACTTCACTTATTTGAAACTCATCCACCTAAAGAGGTTTCTTTTTATAGCGGTGTTCTGGGTAAATCCTATGAAGTCACTCGTGACAGTGCGGCTGATTCCATTGTTGAACAGGCTATACAGCCTTTCGATTACACAAAAGTGATTCAATCAGCTTACGCGGACGGTGTCCGTGTTTTTATTGAGATGGGGCCAGGCGCGACCTGTAGCAGAATGATCGATCAGATCCTCGATGATAAACCACATATTGCAAAAGCGATCTGCGTCAAAAATCAGGACAGTGTCTCAAATATCCTGCACTGTCTGGGACAATTAATTGCCGAACATGTGCAGGTTGATACCAGTCCCTTATATGAAGTTAGAGAACTTAAACATGCAGTAAAACCAGATGCAGACATTACCGTTCCAACAGGTGCGCAGCGGTTTAACATTCCACCATTGCCACAGCCCAGTACCGCCGATGTTCATGATGCAAATAATGTCGAACAGATATCAAAGGTTTCGCCCACACATGAAAATATTAACAACGTGCACTTGCTAGAACCCGTGATTGAACAAATGCAGATAACAGAAGCAGCCAGGGCAAAAGCACAGGAAACATTCTTGCGTGTCTCAAATGGAATCACGGAAACATTAGGCCAGGCGCTGGAAATGCAAATGCAACTCCTAAAATCTTCATCAACAAGCAAGGATTTTCGTGCGAGGTCAAGGAAGCGCCGCACGGAGAACCGGAATATACAACTAGTACATGAGGATTCGAGTACGGAACTGACGCAGAGATCGCACAAAAATACAGCTTGTTTGTTTGATAGAGATCAATGTATGGAGATCGCTATAGGCTCAATCGGCAAAGTTCTGGGTGAAAAATTCGCGGATATCGACCAACACCCAAGTCGCGTACGCCTGCCAGATGAACCGCTCATGTTGGTGGATAGAATTATAGAAATTCATGGCGAGCCGGATTCCTTATCCTCTAATCTTTCAACCACTGGCAGCCTCATTACCGAACATGATATCTTGCCCGGTGCCTGGTATCTAGATGGTGGACGAATGCCAACATGTATCGCCGTCGAAGCAGGGCAAGCGGATCTGTTTTTATCGGGCTATCTGGGTATCGATCACATTACTAAAGGCTTGGCGGTTTACCGTTTACTGGATGCCAAAATCACCTTTCATGGACCACTACCCAGACCAGGGGAGATCATTCGTTACATCATTCATATTGATCAGTTCTTCAAACAGGATGAAACCTATCTCTTCCGTTTTCATTTTGAAGGGACGGTGAATGGACAGCCGTTACTGACCATGACGGAAGGCTGTGCCGGTTTTTTTACACAAGAGGAACTGGATGCGGGCAAAGGTATTGTTATGACAGACCTGGAAACACGTCCACAAACGGGCAAACGCCCGGATGACTGGCAAGCCCCTGTGCCCATGCAAGTTGAATCCTACAATGATGAACAACTCAATGCGCTAAGGCAGGGAAAACTTGGTGATTGCTTTGGAGAAGCCTTCTCCAATTTGAATTTAAGCAAGCCCGCTGGGCTCCCCGGTGGCCGCATGACACTGGTGCATCGTATTTTAAAACTTGACCCCGATGCCGGACGTTTTGGCATTGGTCAAATCACCGGTGAAGCAGATATTCACCCAGACGACTGGTTCCTGACCTGCCACTTCTCGGACGATCAGGTCATGCCCGGCACGCTCATGTACGAATGTTGTCTGCACACCTTGCGCGTCTATCTATTACGCATGGGTTGGGTAGGCGAACAGGATGATATTGTTTACGAACCTGTTATCGGCAAAATCAGCCAACTCAAATGTCGTGGACAAGTCATCGAGTCAACAAAAAAGGTGCAATACGAAATCACACTGAAAGAAATCGGTTACAAGGATGGACACGGAACACCTTATGTCCTGGCAGATGCGCTGATGACTGCAGATGGGAAACCCGTCGTGCAAATGAATAATATGTCTGTCCAACTAAGTGGTTTGGACAAACAGAAAATTGAAGCCTGTTGGCAAGATCAAATAACAACGCAGGCAAAAAAACAAACAGCAAGCAACCATATCTTATTCGATTTTGATTCCATCTATGCTTTTGCGGCCGGAAAACCTTCCGAAGCATTTGGCGACCGCTATAAGGTGTTCGATGAAGAACGAAAAATTGCCCGCTTGCCAAGACCGCCTTATCAATTTCTTGATCGCATCACCTCCATTGAAAATTGTGAGCCATGGCAACTCAAAGCAGGGGGCGTTATCGAAGCTGAATACGATGTGCCGGTTGACGCCTGGTATTTTCAGGAAGACAGACAAGCACGGTTGCCTTTTGCCGTGTTGCTTGAAGTCGCCTTGCAACCTTGTGGTTGGCTGGCAGCTTATCTAGGTTCGGCACTTACCAGCGACATCGACTTATCATTCAGGAATCTCGGAGGAAACGGCACGCAGTTACTTGCCGTGACACCGAACACGGGGACCTTAACGACTAGCATCAAAATCACTAACGTTTCTCAGTCTGGCGGCATGATTATTCAAAATTATGACATGGAAGTCCGTTGTGACGCTGGTATCGTTTACCAGGGCGATACCTATTTTGGTTTCTTCTCCAAGCAATCGCTGGCCGATCAGGTGGGTATCAGAGAGTCCACACCGTATGAACCTGATGAAACTTCAGTCGCACGCGGCACATCATTTCCTTACCCCGATACTGCGCCTTATCCTGACAATATGATGCGCATGATCAGTCATGTCAGTTTGTTTGATTTACAAGGTGGGCCAAACGGGCTTGGCTTCATAAGGGGGACGACAAAGGTGAATGCCGAGTCATGGTTCTTCCAGGCCCATTTTTATGAAGATCCGGTTTGGCCAGGTTCGCTGGGCCTGGAGTCATTCATACAGCTCTTGAAAGTTGTCGCCATTGAACAATGGGGTCCGGAAGAAAACCCGGAGCAATGTGAGTTTGAAGCCATGGCACTCAACGAAACTCACCACTGGATCTATCGTGGCCAAATCATCCCAAAAGACGAAAAAGTGACCGTTCAGGCAGTGATTACAAAAATTGATCATGAAAAGAAATTATTGCGAGCAGATGGTTTTTTGACCGTAGACGGCCGAATTATCTATCAGATGAACGACTTTGCGCTCAGAATCACATAGAATGGCCTGTTAATGAAATATTCTCGCGTACATATGGAGTCCATAGGTTACGAGTTGCCACCTGTTGTGGTCACCTCGGACGAACTCGAGTCCCGCCTGATGCCTATGTATGACGAATTGCATATTGCTCCGGGTCAGATTGAGGCACTCACTGGTATCAGTGAACGTCGCTGGTGGGAAGAAGGTCATATGCTGTCTGATGGCGCCGCAACAGCGGCGCGCAAGGCACTGGAACAATCCAACGTTAAAGCGCAAGAGATTGAGGCACTCATCTACACCGGTGTTTGCAGGGAGAATTTTGAACCAGCGACTGCTTGTGCCGTGGCTGCACAGTTAGGCATCAAAGATGATGCCAATATTTATGACATTTCCAATGCCTGCCTCGGTGTCATGAATGGTATTATCGATATTGCCAACCGCATTGAATTGAAGCAGATCCGCGCTGGCATGGTGGTCTCCTGTGAAACTTCACGGGAAATCGTTGAAATCATGATCGAGCGCATGCTGAAAGAAAGAACCATGGATATGTTCAGTAGATCTTTAGCGACACTGACCGGTGGCTCGGGTGCGGCAGCTGTGCTGCTTACTGACGGATCATTTGAAAATAATAAAACACACAAACTTCTCGGTGGCGCCAATCAGTCTGCACCGGAATATCACAAACTTTGTCGCTGGGGTGTGACCCTGTCACCAGTAGCTTTAGGTGAACTCATGTTTTCGCCGGATAAATTACTTGCCGCCATTGATCAGGTCATGGAGCCTGATACCCTGCCAAGTGTAGTCAAAGATATCATGAACAGTAATAAAATCCCCCCCGTACTTGCCAGCATTATGCCTTCTCAGACATTGCCGGATGCACTCACAGAATTTATGTCGACAGATTCTGTTGCCGTGTTAAAACATGGAGCCAAGCTAGGTGTCAAAACCTGGGGTTCCTTTTTGACAAAAATGGGCTGGGCAAGAGATCAGGTCGACAAGGTGATTTGTCATCAAGTGGGGGAAGGCCACAGAGACACTATATTAAAAGAATTGGGCATTGACCCGGCAAAAGATTTCAGTACCTATCAGTACCTGGGCAACATCGGCACAGTGTCGGTACCACTCACTGCTGCCATCGCAGAACAACGTCAATTTCTCAAGCCAGGGGATCGCGTTAGCTTTCTAGGTATCGGCAGTGGCCTCAATTGCCTGATGCTCGGTTGGGAATGGTAGAGTATTCTTTACAGCCAAAAACCCCGCTTCATCGTTAACCAAATCGAGTTCCCCGTAGATGGATTACCCGGATTATTCATTTGACCGGCATTATCATTTTGTGAAAGGCCTGCGCCTGCATTATCTTGATGAGGGCCCAAAAAATAGTGATGGAGAAGCCAATCCAATTGTAATGTTACACGGTAATCCGAGTTGGTCTTTCTATTACCGGAAACTGGTGCTTGCCTTGCGTGAACACTATCGTTGCATTGTACCGGATCATATTGGCATGGGTTTATCTGATAAACCAGATGATGAATCCTATCACTTCACACTGGATCAACGTGCCAACGATCTTGAATCATTGCTTGACCATTTGGATGTCACAGACAACATCACGTTGGTGGTACATGACTGGGGAGGGATGATCGGAATGGCCTATGCCACACGCTATCCGCAAAGAATAAAGCGGCTGGTTATTTTAAATACTTCAGCCTTTCATTTGCCTGAAGAAAAATCTGTTCCCTGGCAACTCAAACTCAGTCGCATTCCTGTGTTGAGCGCTATCCTGAATCAGGGTCTGAATATTTTTGCTCGTAGTGCCGTCAAACTATGTGTCACACGCACACCAATGCCACCGGAGATTGCCGCAGCTTATCTCGCGCCCTACGATACCTGGTCACATCGACGTGCCATAAAGAAATTTGTGTTTGATATACCACTCAAACCAGGACACACGTCCTATCTGACAGTCGATCGGGTAGACAAAGCAATCGGACAGTTTTCAAATATTCCCATGTTGGTTTGCTGGGGCATGAAAGACTTTGTCTTCGATGATTGTTTTCTCAAAGAATGGGAGAAGCGCTTTCCAGAAGCCAAGTTTCATCGCTTTGAAGATGTTGGGCATTATATACTCGAAGATGCCCCTGAGGATGTGATCCCCTTAGTGAAACAGTTTCTTCAAGAGCATCCTTTGCAATAAATATTCTTTGGCAATAGCATGATCCATCAGCCAATGAATAAAGATCTACATAAGCTCTGTTTATGCTATGGCTGTAAATGAAATGATGCATCCTTCTAACATCGCCTCGCACTTACCGACCATTGCAAAATTGCAACCGGATACTCTGGCTGTTGCTGTTCAAAAAAGCGGTAAGCAATATACCTTTCGCCAACTTGACGAAGCCAGCGACGAAATTGCAAACGGATTGCAGAAAGAAGGTATTGGCAAAGGTGTCCGTACTGTATTAATGGTCACGCCTTGCCTCGACTTTTTTGCACTGGTGTTCGCATTATTCAAAGTTGGTGCAGTCATGGTAGCGGTCGACCCGGGCATGGGGATAAAAAATCTGGGTAAGTGCCTAGCAGAGGCAGAGCCCGAGGTCTTTATCGGTAACAGGAAGGCATCCCTTGCGCGTAGGTTGTTCGGCTGGGCTAGAAAAACTATCAAAATAAATATTATTGTCGATCCCGGTTTCATACCGAAAATATTTTTTGGTCAACATAGCAAAAGCCTGGCCGACATCAAGCATCAGGGTGCTAACAATAATGACCCCGAATCCCAAAACATAACTAATCACACACAAGCTGACGATATGGCTGCGATCCTGTTTACCAGTGGCAGCACGGGCATTCCAAAAGGGGTCATCTATACGCATGCCAATTTCAATGCGCAGGTCCTTGCATTAAAAAACCTATATGGCATTCAGCCAGGAGAGATTGATCTGTCGACCTTCCCTTTGTTTGCCCTGTTTGCACCCGCCATGGGCATGACATCCATTGTGCCTGATATGGATTTCACTCGACCTGGCAGCGTTAATCCAGAAAAAATATTCTCCGCAATAGAACACTATCAGGTCACCACCATGTTTGGTTCCCCTGCCTTGTTAAATCGTGTGGGTCGCTATGGCGAACAGCACCATAAAAAACTATCTGGTTTGAAACGTGTCCTTTCTGCGGGGGCTCCCGTCCCGGCGAAGGTAATGAAACGCATTGCTGATATGTTGAATGACCATGCACAAGTATTCACTCCTTATGGCGCAACTGAATCATTGCCTGTGAGCTCAATCGGCAGCGATGAGATACTTTTATCAACTTGCCATGAGACTGAAGTAGGCAAGGGCGTTTGTGTCGGCTTGCCGGTAGACAATATTGATCTGAAAATTATTCGTATTGCTGATATCCCCATCAAAAACTGGAATGATGATTTAATCCTGGACAACAACGTCATTGGCGAAATTACGGTTAAAGGATCTCATGTCACCAGGGCTTATTACAATCGTGAAAGCTCTACAGAATCAGCAAAAATTATTGACCCTGCCGGTGGATTTTATCATCGCATGGGAGACATTGGCTATCTGGATGAGCCGGGTCGTTTGTGGTTCTGTGGTCGACTAACGCATCGTGTTGTCACGAAAAACGAAACCCTGTTTACCATCCCCTGTGAAGGCATCTTTAATACTCACCCAAAAGTATCTCGTACAGCTCTGGTTGGAATCAAAAAGCACAACGAAACAATACCAGTGATTTGTGTTGAACTGGATCAACAATTTAAAAATGAAAATCAGGAAAAAATCAAAGCGGAATTACTAAAGATTGGCAGTCAGTTTGAACTGACCCGTCCTATTCAGCATGTTTTGTTTCATTCTTCTTTCCCGGTAGATATCCGCCACAACGCAAAAATAGGCCGGGAAAAATTATCTGCCTGGGCCCAAAAAAAAATTATTGGGCAACAAATCGCCGAGAAGAGAATCACATGAAAAATGCACTCGTCACAGGAGGTGGTGGTTTTCTGGGATCACACATTGTCAACATACTGGTCAACAAGGGTATTGCTGTCCGCACCTTGCAGAGAAGCGACCATCCTGAATTAAAAAAAGCGGGGATCGAATCACTAACTGGGGATATCCGTGATGCAACGACGGTGAAGCATGCTGCTGAAGGGTGTGATGTCATCTTCCATGTTGCCGCAAAAACAGGTGTTTGGGGCAATTACAATAATTATTATCAGTGTAATGTCATAGGCACAAAGAATGTACTCGATGCGTGCAAGACTCATGGTATCCATAAATTGATCTATACCAGTACACCCAGCGTTGTTTTCTCTGGTGATGATGAAGAAGGCATCAATGAATCAACGCCATATCCTGATCACTTTTTAACGGCTTACCAAAAAACCAAGGCGCTGGCTGAACAAATGGAACTTGATGCAAACAGTGATGCATTAGTAACGATTGCGTTAAGACCCCATTTGATCTGGGGCCCCGGTGATCCACATTTAGTCCCGCGAATTATTGAACGCGCCAGAGATGGGCGTTTACGGTTGGTTGGAAAGCAGAATAATCTGGTAGATTCTACCTATATTGATAATGCAGCCCTGGCACATGTCCTTGCGGCGGAAGCACTGGCTCACGATGCCAGCTGCGCCGGGAAGGCTTATTTTATCAGTAATGGTGAGCCGTTACCGATGGCAGAACTGATCAACAAGATATTGGCTGCAGCCTCTCTCTCTCCCGTAACTAAAACCATTCCAACACAACTTGCCTATATTCTTGGCATGATGATGGAAGTTGCCTACAAGATATTTAATCTAAAAGGTGAACCGATCATGACACGTTTTGTGGCCAAACAGCTTTCCTGTGCTCATTGGTATGATCTTACTGCAGCAAAACGAGACTTTGCCTATCAGGCGGAAACAAGTATTAATGAAGGCATGCAAAAATTAAAGGCATCATTAAAATAATATGTCTGATTCTTGGCAACAAACACCAAAAACACTAGACCTGTCTTCGGATCATATTGATATCTGGCTTTGTCACCTGAAAGATTTATCTAAGAATATCGATGAATTTTATTCGCTACTTGCAAAAGATGAGCGTGAACGTGCGGATAAACTAAAAATTGAAGATAAAAGAAAACAATATATTATTACACGAGGTAGTTTACGGCAACGGCTTGGCTCACTAACAAATCTTGAACCAAGGGATTTTATTATTGAATACATGGAACATGGCAAACCTGTGTTGGCTAATGACCCCAGATATGCTGATATTACATTTAATGTTTCACATTCAAATGACTTTTCCCTGATTGCTATTACACTGAAACAGGTTATTGGCATCGACATTGAAAAGATAAACCCTGACTCAGACCATCAACAGCTAGTGACACGTTTTTTTTCAATGGTTGAGCAATCTGAATTTCAAGCCTTACCAGAAACGATTAAGGCAAAAGCATTTTGTGCTTGCTGGACGCGCAAGGAAGCATTTATCAAGGCAGTAGGTGATGGGGTTTCGTATGGTCTGGATAACTTCGATGTATCCGTCGATCCTGAAAACCAATCTTCAAAGATAAACTTACATCAAGATTCGGATAAAACATGGTCTGTACATCATCTACCAATCAATGATGATTATATAGGCTGTCTTGTCAGCAACAGCGATGATGTGAATGTGAGGTGTTGGCAGTGAAGAGTTTATACCTTCCTTTGTAATCTAGCTTTATTCAAGTTTTAATTTTACTCTGACATCAAGTTCCCTCTTGTATTTTTAATAAATTCTGGCACCATGCGCGCCATTATCAATCGGCCCAGGCAATCTTATTTGAAAAATACTTTACCTCGTCTAAATAAGCTGATTAAAATAATCTTGCTCAGCCTGGCGAGTGTCACGGTATCTTCCACACCCTCCCTTGATTTTGAATCCAGCAATGGTGATTTCAAGGCACATTTTGGCGGAAGATTTCAGGTTGATGCGGCCAAGTATTTCGATGATGGGCCTGTTTCATTGGGTAGTGGCATAGAAGTCCGTCGGGCAAGACTCTTTATCAGTGGCACTTATCTGGGCGACTGGCAATTTAAGGCGCAATATGATTTCACTGCGCTTGAGCCACAGAATGATGCTTTAGATGGATTAAAGGATGCCTATATTGCTTATAGTGGATTTAATTCAGTCCATTTAAAGGCAGGCCATTTCAAGGAACACTTTGGCTTAGATGAACTTACCAGCTCAAATCACAGTACCTTTATTGAAAGATCGCTTGCAGCATCCTTTGCCCCCGGAAGGAATATTGGTCTTGCCCTCTCTGGGCATAATGATCACTGGACAGCATCCGCAGGTATTTATAATGGCAGTCTCTCACGGCCTATTCATGGTGGTTATGGCATTACCGGTCGCATCACATACTCGCCTGTTCATACACAAGACCATGTTATTCATCTTGGGCTAGCAGCATCAAGAAGAGAGACGGATGATGATGACACTCTAAGATTCATGGAACGACCCGAATCGCATATTACCGAGATTCGTCTTGTTGATACCGGCAAGTTTGATGCAGAAAGTTTTTATTTAATTGGACTTGAGGCTGCTTACATCAGCGGGTCTTTTTCGGTTCAAAGTGAATACAGACGAGCCGAAACCAATAATAAAATGGCGGGCAGTCCTGAATTTACTGCCAGCAGTTTCTACATTGAAACCAGTTGGTTTATTACCGGAGAATCCAGACGCTATAGTTTTAAAGATGGTAGTTTTAAACAGTCCAACGTTCGCCGCGTAATTAACCAAGGCGGAATTGGCGCCTGGGAAGTCGCAGTACGTTATAGCAATATTGACCTCACTGACGAAACCATCATTGGCGGGGAGGAAGATAATGTCACTGTTGGCCTCAACTGGTACCCGAATAATCAATTACGTCTAATGGCCAATTACATAAAAGTCATCAGCACTGACAGACCCGGAAATCTTCTTGATAACGTTGAGCCGGATATATTTCAAATGCGTGCACAGGTTTATTGGTAAAGCACTTCAACGCTGTTCTCATTAAAATAGATCTTTCTTTTCGGAGGTCTCCTGGAACAATCTCACCTGAAATAATTTCTCATTGAAAACACCCTATTTGGAGGATGTTCATCGTTCAATTTATACGCTAGGATCAAATTAGCTACAAGGTACTGTGGCAACAAGGAAATTTAAATAAATAATTTAAGGAGAAACGGATATGGAAATATTCAAAAAAACATTACTCGCTGCTTGTCTTTTGATCCCAACACTTTTGTTTGCAGAAGCAATTAATATTAAT
Source organism: uncultured Enterobacteriaceae bacterium (assembly GCA_964428145.1). GTDB lineage: Bacteria > Pseudomonadota > Gammaproteobacteria > Eutrophobiales > Eutrophobiaceae > SMWN01. The sequence goes on along the minus strand of CAYRXP010000006.1, from coordinate 323 downwards.
ACAGCTGATAAGGATGCTTTGATGTCAGCAATTAAAGGGGTCGGTGAAAAACGCGCAGAGGCAATCATTGCCTATCGTGAACAAAATGGTTCATTCAAGTCGATAGAGGAACTTGCTGAGGTTAGTGGTATTGGCCCATCTATTGTTGAAGCAAACATGGATAATCTATCTATCGAAGACAAATAATATTTAGATGTTTTTTATAAATTAGTCCCCTTTAGGCCTCCTTTAAACAGGAGGCCTTTTTATGTACAGGATGTACGGTATGTCACGGGCGCAAGGACGACATACAGGACGTATTAGTGTCGCGAGATATGTACAAG
>CAYRXP010000005.1:0-20258 GCA_964428145.1 uncultured Enterobacteriaceae bacterium | reverse complement strand
TCGCAACAGCGATAAATCTAATGAATCAATGGGCTGGGCAATCTGTTCCTTTGTCTGCCGCAAGTTTTTATGACAATAATATTTTTATTCGCTTATCCGGACACAGGAATGCCGTTATCGCTGCAGCCAGCCAACTCCAATTTTCTGAGTATTCTGATGGAGAACACTATTGGCAGTCTTTGCGAGAACATAAGCATGATTTTTTTTCAGATAACAAAAAGCTTTGGCGACTTTCTGTGCCCTCGACAACCAGGCAATTAAATCTAGACGGGCAATGGTTCATCGAGTGGGGTGGTGCACTACGTTGGCTGAAAACATCAGAACCTGTCGAACAGGTGCGCCGTATAGTGAGTATGGCCGGCGGACATGCCACCTTATTTAGAGGGGGTAATCAAAATGATGATATTTTTCACCCATTATCAGCTGGCATAGGAAATCTGCATCTTGCTTTGAAAAATGCGTTTGATCCGAAAAGAATCCTAAACCGTGGTCGACTTTATAAGGAATTCTGAATTCTATACCCAAGCCACCTTGAATATGGTTCCTTCTCGTCTTGCTGAAACCTACATTTCCAAGTAGTTTGGGTATATGCAAACAAATATCAGCGAAGCATTAAAAACAACACCTGAAGGTATCGAAGCTGAGAGAATACTGAGAAGTTGCGTGCATTGTGGTTTTTGTACTGCAAATTGCCCGACTTACAGATTATTGGGGGATGAACTAGATGGACCAAGAGGGCGCATCTATCTCATCAAAGGGTTGTTGGAAGGAAGGGATGTCAGCAGGAAAACCCAGTTACACCTTGATAGATGTCTCACATGCCTTTCTTGTGAAACCAGTTGTCCATCGGGGGTTGAATATGGACGTCTACTGGATATCGGCAGACAACAGCTTGACAGGAAGGTCAGCCGAACTTTAACAGATAGATTGTATCGTTATTTACTCAGGCTAATCATACCTTATCCGAAAAGATTTTCATTTTTTCTTAGAATAGGGCGAAGCATAAGATATTTATTGCCCAACAAGTATCGCCGGATGATCCCGGAGGGTACTAAACTCAAGATGATTGAATCTTCTGAACATATATTTGAGCCTACATCTGGGCACACACGTAAAATGATACTATTTTCAGGTTGTGTTCAACCCTCACTTTCACCTGAGACAAATTATGCTTCAACACGGTTATTAAACAAGCTCGACATCGAAACAATGATCAGTCAAGGTGAAAAATGTTGTGGTGCAATCGATCATCACATGGCCGTTGATGATAGAGCATTGTTTTTTATAAAAAATAATATAGATGCCTGGTGGCCTGATATTGAGCAAGGGATAGAGGCAATTGTGATATCAGCCAGTGGTTGTGGTGCCATGATCAAGGAGTATGGTTACATACTGAGAAACGATCCTGTTTATCAAGGTAAAGCACGTCACGTTTCAATGATTGCAAGGGATATCGGAGAGATCGTTGTCGCCGAAGATATTGGGGAACTCAGGGAAATAATCAATGTAAGTACAAAAAGATTTGCATTTCAGAATCCATGTTCTCTACAGCATGGTCAGAAAATGAAAGACAAGACAGAAGAATTACTTAAAAAACTTGGATATCAATTATGCGACGTTGAAGATGCAGATCAATGTTGCGGTTCTGCAGGAACATATTCATTGTTACAAACAGAACTATCTGAAAAGATACGAAAGAAAAAGATAGATTCTTTGGAGGCGGTAAAACCGGATGTAATTATGACTGCTAACATCGGTTGCCAACTGCATTTACAGCAGGCAACCGATATCCCTGTTAGACACTGGATTGAAATATTAGAGGAGGATATTCAATCTTGATTTATCATAATGAGTAAAGCCAGAGGAATAAAATTCCTCATTAAAAAATATTAAATTAATTTGTTGCGTGCCAGGAGCCATCACTACCTCGACAGGCCGTGCCATGTACAATCTCTGCTCTCCCTTCAATCACAGCTTCCGTTGTGTAGTCGCGGCATGGGCCTGAGGCACTTTCGTAGGTTCTTGTGGGTGTCACACTATAATCAATATTTGTATCAGGATTATTCCAGGCCACCGTTGAGCCGGTTGGACTGGTTTCAAGGACTTGCTGTGTTTTATATTGATCCAGTTCATCCATATCCTGACCTATAGAACCGCCAATGTACCCGCCCAAAAGTGCGCCAATAGCAACAGCAGCCAGTTGGCCTGTTCCGCCCCCTATCTGACTTCCAATGAAGGCACCACTTCCTGCACCGACAAGTGTCCCGATGTCTTGTTTAGTAGGATTACAGCCAGTGAGGAGTAAAAGGGTTGCTATACTAAAGACAATAGATATTTTTGTTTTCATAACATTCTCCCATGCCCAAATCAGAGCCCATGCAAATTACCTATGTAGTTAGGAGTTGTTACTGAAAAGGTAGTTCGGTAAAGATTATGTAATCAGGAAAAATTCCTAATAGAATGGGTGGAGCACTGTATGTAGGTGTTTATAAACGGAATATGTCTATTCAATGCTTAGTGTGGCACCATCTGAGGAGCTATCCTCAGCGTCGTCAAAGATATCGTCATAACCTTCCAGAGGTGGGTTGCCATCATAGATTAAATATTTACGCTGTTGAAGATAGGCTTCACGCGTAAAGGTGTAGGGTTCAATGGCAGCTTCATCACGGATATTCGTTGCTTCCAACAAATTTGCTCTTGTATTAATGATGTTAAGCGCTGAAACCGGGAAAAGTATTGCACTTGAGATATAGAAGAATGGGTTCAAAAGTGTGCTGGTGACGAGATCTGGTGAATTACGAACAGTATTCGGGCCATTTAAAGGTATGTACAGGTATGAACCCTGACCGACACCCCAGACGGCCAGCGTTTGCCCCAAATCTTCATCATGTTTTTCCAGGCCCATTGGTGTTGCTATATCGTTTAAACCCCCTATCCCAAGCGTAGAATTGACAATGAAACGCGTTACATCCGACAGGCCCTGTCCAAATTTGCCCTGAAGGAAAGAATTCAAGACGACATTCAGGTATGTGAGGTTATCAAAGAAATTTGTAATACCTGACCTGTAAATTTCGGGGGTATATTTTGCATAGGGTTCTGCAATTGGTTTCAGTATGTATTGATCCAGCGATTCGTTGAAGTTAAATGAGACCCTGTTCACCGGCTCAAGCTGGTCATTATTATCAAATGTATCTTTAGATTGGGTAGACGCACAACCTGAGGCAATACTGATGAAAAGTAGTGCAAGGATGATTGGTAGAAGCCTGACTTTCCCGGATCTGTTCATTGTGCATGTCTCATTGTGCATGTCATTACGTATTCTCACGTACACGGTTGCGCTTGGCCCTGACAAATGATGGTGACATACAATGGTGTTACACACAAATTATTTGTCCTCTCGATTTTCCATTTCTACAATCTTTTTTTCAATATTTGTGACAAGGTTCTCATATCCATTTTTTTTAATGACCGCTGAATATTCAGCACGTTTCAGTGAAAGGTCATTCACGCCATCCGCGATGACACTGATGATGAACCAACTGCCATTATTATTATGCATCAGATAATCGAGGTTAATCGGACTCTCACCTTTACTCCGGATTTCACTTCTAACCAGTAGCCTACCTTTCTTAAGCTGTTCAACAGTTTTTATTTCAAAGAGTTCATCATCATAGCTATCAAACCTTGATGCGTAGGTGGCTATGGTTTGTCGATTAAAAAGATGAATGAAATTTTCCTGTTTTTGGCTCGTCAGATCCTTCCAGTAACGACTCAGAATGACTTTGACTATTATGGGGGTGTCAAAACTTTCAGTGATTGTGGGCTCCAGTTTCGAATAGCGTTCCGCAAAATTCATGGTATCTGCCGCTTGCATTACTTCCAGTAAATTTGCATGCAGTTGTTCAATAACCGCAACGGCCGCATTATGTGACTCTTCGGTTGATTCTTTCGTGTTCGCTACCTGAGCTAATGTAAATAGCATGATGGAGACTAGCAACTGCACCAATCGTACTGATAGATACTTAAAATTTCTTTGATCTACAAGTGAAAGCATAAAATAACTCCCTGTGTATAAAGCATGTGACACCGGGGTCATAGATATGACCCCGTATTTATGACTCTGATATTAAGATCAGGTTGCATCCAGTTCAATGTATTATTGGCGGGCACCTCGATTAATTCATGGATAAGCCTATTGAGTCCAAAATATCCAATAGCCTCGTTACTAAGTAATTGCAATAGAACAACTATTACCATCACTATAGTGCCTTGCTCTGGTGCCAAGCATGAGAGCATCATAATATTGTGCATGGTGCTTGAATATTTTGAATCTCAATATTATCTCACCCAGAATCAATAGGGGTGCCCTGACTATATTGCCGTTGTTTCCATGAAGAACCTGATCCGGATATATGACGAATTGCTGAAGTCCAGGTCATTAATAAATAAATGATACCAATGAGAGGCAGAGCGAAGCTCCAGGCAGGGTGTCTACCATAAAATCTCAATGTTGGTAAATAGGTTGTGACCATTATTAACAATGTCAGCAGGGCAATTACTTTAATCGTTAAGCCCGGAAGAAAAATGCTGATTACCGGAAGCACAAAAACAACAATCATTACCAAGGTACAGGCCGCCAGTAATAATGGAGAATAATGCAATTGCGTGTATGCGGTTCTCGCAACCATATTCCATATCGTCTGTAACGTATCATATCGGCGATGACTCACTGCTGAATGTGTTAGACCAATCCAGATTTGTCCCCCGTTGGCCTTAATTTTATGTGCCAGCGTACAGTCATCGATCAAACTATCTTTCAGCGAATTGAATCCATCAATTTGTTCAAGTGCGTTTCTACGTATCAATATGCAGCCACCTGCTGCAGCTGCAACGTACTTTGAAAATATCTTGTTTGATGAGGCATTGGATAAATGGAACGGATAAAGTAATTTGAAGAAATAGATGAAAGCGGGCATAAGTAGTATTTCCCAAAAACTAATCATTCTAAGAAAAACCATTAGGGAAACTAGATCCAGTCGTTCAGATTTTAACTTTTGGAGCAAGCTTGCAAGCGTTCCCGGAGCAAGCGAGATATCAGCATCCAATAATAGAATATATTCGGTTTCGACTTTTTTTCTTCCTTGTTCAAGGGCCCATAATTTACCGCTCCATCCATCAGGCAATGGTTCTCCACTGATTATAATCAGGCTTTTCAGTTCTGCCCGGAGTGCGATGTTTGACGTGTCATCGCCTGATTGATCATTGATCAGAATGATTTTCAAAGATTCATTTTGCATCTTTAAAGACGCAAGTGTTTTACCAATAACCTCTGCTTCATTTCTGGCAGGGATCAATACGGTGATTTGTGAAAGATTAAGGTTCTGAGTTTCATTTATCTCAGCATCGAGAGATTCTCGAGTGCTCCAGGGCCGCCATGGGAGGCACAAGACCAGACTCCAAATGATCAGTCCAGGTAAAGCCAGTAGGCTACATTCCATTATTTATTTGGCCATGTATTTACTGGCCATTGTTTACAGATCACTAGGCGACTTGTTTTTCAGAGCTACAAGATGCTGTTGGTTGTTGATGAATAACATGCTCTTCGACAACTGCCGGCTGATCTTCATACATGATGGGAAGCTCAGGTGCCATGGGTCCTTCAGTATTGGGACCGTGTAGAGCAACTTTCAGGGCCTTCAACGGGTGCCTGAATGTATCGTTGATAGCGGTTGCTTCAAAACCACAATGTACCATGCAGTTGGCACATTTAGGGTTACGCCCTTTACCGTAATTATCCCAGACAGTTTCTTCCAACATGCCCTTAAATGATGTGGCATAGCCTTCATCAACCAGGAGATAACATGGCTTTTGCCAACCAAAGACATTACGCGTCGGATTCCCCCAGGGGGTACATTGATAACTTTGGTTACCCGCGAGGAAATCTAGATAAAGAGAAGATTGGTTAAAACGCCATTTTTTGTCTTTGCCAAGCTTGAATAAATCACGGAAAAGTTGTTTGCTTTCCTGATTTTTCAAAAATGCTTCCTGGTTTGGTGCATGTTGATAGCTGTATCCGGGTGAAATGGTGACACCTTCAACACCCAGTTCCATCGCCATGTCCATAAATTCTGCAATTTCATCCGAGGTTTCTCCCTGAAACAGCGTGCAATTGATGGTGACACGAAAACCTTTAGAATGGGCTTGCTTGATGACCTCAATGCACTTTTTATATACACCCTCACGACAAACAGAATGATCATGCCTCATTTCGTTGCCATCAAGATGGATTGAAAACGTCAGGTAAGGTGATGGAGAATAATCTGTCATACGTTTTTCCAGAAGCAGTGCATTGGTACACAAATACACAAATTTCTTTTTATCGACATAGCCACCAACAATTTTTGCCATTTCCTTGTGAATCAGTGGCTCACCACCGGCAATTGAGACGATAGGTGCACCGCATTCATCAATGGCTTCCATACATTCATCATAGCTTAGCCGTTTGTCCAGAATCTCTTCAGGGTAGTCAATTTTGCCACATCCCGCACAGGCCAGGTTGCACCGGAATAGCGGTTCAAGCATCAATACCAGCGGATAGCGTTCTACGCGACGCAGTTTCTGTCCGATGATGTATTTTGCAATTCGATACTGTTGTATGAATGGGACGGCCATTGTTGACTCCGGTTATTGTTCTATCAGGCGACGTGTCATTTTGCCTTAAATTGCTTATAAAATGAAGGCCTTAAAAGGCCAGTCATCCAATTATTACTTAAATATAATGTTGTTACATTTAAATTTACAAGGAAATGAAGTTTAATGTTCTTGCAAGGTCAATGGGGCAACTACATAATGCATAGCCTTCGTTGATAATAAGTTTGTAATGAGCCCAGATAATCATCAAGAAACAGGTCAGGAAACAGATTTGCCAATCAGTACACCATTACTGGATGGCATCAGTAGCCCTGCTGATTTGCGTAAGTTACCAGAATCGGATCTGGGGGCATTGGCAAAGGAGTTGAGAGAGTTTCTGCTCTATTCAGTCAGTCGAAGTGGTGGTCATTTTGCTGCAGGCCTGGGCACAATTGAGCTCACAATTGCGCTCCATTACCTCTTTAATACACCTGACGATAATTTGGTTTGGGATGTTGGACATCAGGCATATCCCCATAAAATATTGACGGGTAGAAAAGATAAGATGCATACCATCCGGCAATGGGGCGGGCTTTCACCTTTTCCAAAACGGGCAGAGTCTGAATATGATGCCTTTGGTGTAGGCCATTCGAGTACCTCAATCAGTGCGGCACTGGGTATGGCTATTGCTGCCAGACAAACAGGCAGCCAGAGAAAATCTGTCGCCATCATTGGTGATGGTGGTCTGACTGCCGGTATGGCCTTCGAAGCATTGAACCATGCGGGAGATGTGGGCACTGATCTGCTGGTTATCCTGAATGATAATAATATGGCGATTTCGCAAAATGTTGGTGCACTGTCAAACCGATTTGCCCAGATTCTATCGGGTAAACTCTATAAAACAGTTAAGGACGGTAGTAAATTGGTCCTGTCAAAAGTTCCTAATGCACTGGATATCGCCCGTTATGCAGAAGAGCATGTGAAAGGATTACTGACACCGGGCATTCTGTTCGAGGAATTCGGATTTAATTACATTGGTCCGATTGATGGACATGACCTGCCAACCTTGCTCTCAACCCTGAGAAACATTCGTGAATTAAAAGGGCCGCAATTCCTTCACATCATCACCAAAAAAGGGAAAGGCTATGCGCTAGCAGAGGCCGAGCCAATTAAATATCATGGCGTGACTACATTTGATCCTGTGAAAGGCATTGTGCCCTCTGGTAAATCATCGGCACCTACGTATAGCAAGATTTTTGGCGACTGGATTTGCGACATGAGTGAGATAGATAAGCGTGTAGTTGCGATCACGCCAGCCATGCGTGAGGGCTCTGGTCTGGTTGAATATGAAAAAAGATTTCCTGATCGCTATTTTGATGTCGGTATAGCGGAACAGCATAGTGTTACCGTGGCAGCCGGCATGGCATGTGAGGGTCTGAAACCAGTTGTTGCTATTTATTCTACATTTCTGCAACGTGCTTACGATCAATTGATTCATGATGTGATTGTTCAAAATCTTCCTGTGTTGTTCGCTATTGACCGCGCCGGTTGTGTCGGTGCCGATGGTCCAACCCATAATGGTTGTTACGATATTACATTTATGCGTTGTCTACCGAATATGGTCATCATGACACCTGCAGATGAAAATGAATGTCGGCAAATGCTCTATACCGGAATTCAGATTGATGGTCCGGCCTCGGTACGATATCCGAGGGGGGGTGGTCCAGGTGTAGAGGTAGAAAAAGAGATGACAGCACTGCCCATTGGTCAGGCAGAAATAAAAACCCAGGGGAAACGAATCGCGATTCTCGCATTTGGTGTTGTACTGGAGTTTGCACAAGCAGCAGGTGATGCGTTCGGCGCGACCGTGGTGAACATGCGATTTGTCAAACCTATAGATGAATCAATGATTTTGAAGATGGCTGCCAGTCATGAATTGATAGTTACCGTAGAGGAAAATATGATTCGAGGTGGTGCGGGGGAAGCCGTGAATCAGGTGTTGGCTGAGAATGGCGTGACACAATCAATTGTAAATTATGGTTTACCGGATCGTCTGATCCAGCATGGCTCAAGAGATGATATGTTGAATGATGTTGGCATGAATCAGGAAGGTCTGATAGATTTTATTCAGCATCACATAGGGGAGAGCGGACAAAAGATCAAGATTAAGAGTGTCTAAACAATCCCCTCCATTACGGAAACAAAGCGCAACAACTCTTCTTCTTTTATTTCACCCATACACGAAATTCTGAAGATTGATTGTGACAGGCCACCCTGACCCGCATAGATAACAAAACCGTTTTCCTTGAGTGCATTGTGTAATGTTTCATAGTCAATCCCCTCGGGAAGATGGAAGGCATTGAGGACGCAGGAACAATCTTTTGTCTGTATCAAGGCGTGGATGCCGTGTTTTTCCAGGCCCACTCTGACAATATTCAATCGGTCCCAGTAGTTTTGTTTACGTTTTCGCTGACCGCCCTGCTCTTGTAGTTCTTTTAAGGCCTCAGAAAGCGCATAGAAAGTTTGTACCGATTGCGTAAAAGGGGTGCCGTTTGCATCCTGATTTTTCAGGTAGCTGGCCAGATCTAGATAGAGTGTCCTTTGAGGGGTTGCTTGCATTTCTTCGAATGCATTTCTGTTGCAAATGACAAACGAGGTGCCAGGAACAGCATGTAAACATTTGTTGGCTGTGGCTGCACAGGCGATGATGTTCCATTCTTCGAATTCAATATCTTCTGCACCGAAACTACTGACACCATCTAACAAGACAGGCAAATTGTATTTTTTACATATTTCCGCAATACCGGGCAGGTCATTAAGCCGACCAGTGGTGGTTTCATGATGAACCACCGCAACATGACTGAATTCTTCGTGATATCGCAATTCATCTTCGAGTAATTTTAGATCGATTGCCTCATCCCATTCGTGATGCAATGTCTGGTGACTAATATGGTGAATTTCAGCAATCCTGGTCAATCGTTCTCCATAGACGCCATTTTCAATAATTAATACCTTGCCATGATCAGGCACCAGGCTGGTCATCATGGATTCCATTGCGGCGGTCCCTGAGCCGGTCATCAGGATCGCCGCCCATTCATCCTTGGGTAAAGGGTAGACTTTTAATAAATCATAACGAATGGTGTTTTGTAGTTCTGCAAATTCTACTTCACGATGACATAGATCAGGCCGCAACATGGCATTACGAACACGCTCACTGAGCACAACAGGCCCCGGGTTTAATAATATCTGTGACATCAGGATTTTTTTATTTACATGGATGTCGCGGGTGCATGGACCTCGGTACCCCCTCGTGGGGTGTGCACAAGGGCGACGGTTTAGTATTTTTCATTTAGAAACTCGTACCGATATGTTGCATCAGTCTTTGTAAGACCTCAACCGGTGTGATATCAGGACGAGGCAGGTTTTTAATTGTCCCTGCAGAAATTTTAAGGTGTCCGAACCTTGCACCCTGATCATTTTTGCAATTAAATAATTGGTCAATCAGTTCAATGTCGTGTCCTTCGTACGTCACTGCATAACCACAGGCTGCGGCTATCTCCGCGAATTTTACATTATTTGCGACTGTGGCCTGTGCGCCGGTTGAGTCGTGCACTTCATTATCCAAAACGATGTGTGTGAGATTATTGCCGCCATAACTTCCTAAAGTAGCGAAGTTGCCCAGTCGCATCAATGACGATCCATCGCCTTCAATTACCACGATTTGTAAATCAGGGCGTGCAAGTGCCAGACCTAAACCGAGTGAAGAAGCGCAGCCCATTGAGCCAACCATATATAGTTGGTTCCTGCGGTCATCAATCGCAAATAACTCCCGACCTGTAAATCCTGTTGTCGCAATGACAACTGACTTTTCAATCGGTGTGCGATCAATTATTTTTTTCAGTACCTCATTTCTGGTGGCCAAAGGCACCGTGCTTTGGTTGCAAATTTGTTTTTCTGTAGCTGTCTTTTTAGTTGCAACGAGCAGATCATTTTTTAGTTCGTGTTTTGCAACTGTACCTTTCTGCATGATGAAGCCGTATGGTCTTTGCTCTTTTTCCATAAACTCACAGGCACGTTGTAATGCAGGTGTGACGTCTGCTTTTTCTGTTGGAAATGTTTCCCATGGGATACGCATGGTATCGAACATCTCACCAGTGATTTGTCCCATCAGCTCATGTTGAGGTTCATCTGTTAAGCCTGGTGCACCACGATGGGTGGTGATAATAATCATCGGAATACGGAACACATAACTTAATGAAGTAATTGGACTGACAGCATTACCCAGGCCTGAGTTTTGCATCATTGCGATAGCACGTTCGCCTCCGATGGCCGCACCTGCAGCAGTGGCGATGGCATCACCTTCATTTGAAGACGAAACATAATTCAGGGAATCATCATTGATGACATAATTAATAAAGGGTGTCAGGAAAGAGCAGGGCACGCCCGCATAGCGTTGGAAACCCAATTCACGTGCTACCTCAATAAAGTCTTCTGCCTCTATCAATTGCTGTGTCCTATAATTTGGTAAAATCGCCGGCACGGTCGATATCGGCCAGTGCATTGATGTCAATCCAGTGACCATTAATGTAATGGACTTTGACAGGGTGATTCAGCTGAATCACCTGGTTCAGAAGATCGGCAAGAGACATCTGTTTGTAATTCTCTTGTGTTTTTAAGTCATCAATGGCTTCTTCTATCCATTGCCTGCCCTGACCTCGTACACGCAACATTCCAATCCACCGGCCGGAAGGGGCTTCTGGTGAAGACTCTTTTCCCTCAGAAACATGGTTTAGAAAAACATCCTGTTTAAATATGGTTCGGTCTTCTATCTGTGAGCAGTAGGCGTAGTCTGGTGAACCACTGTAATTTTCGTTTTCAACTGTGGAATCAATAACGGCAACAATCTCGCCGTCATTTTCGAGCAAATCTCTCAGGATGTAGCTACGAAACAGCAGATCGCCATAGGTGATAATCATATCATCATGGAATTCATTGACGACTTCGACGAGTGAAACCAACTCACCCGTGGTCGCATAATCCTTATTGATATGCAAATCTAGGCCACTGGTATCGATCGCATCAGGTTTGTAACCTGCAACCAATGTGACTTGATTGATATTCTGATTTTTAAATTCATCAAGCAAGTGACGTAAAACGGTTTTGCCGCCGATCGAAAGCATCACTTTAGGTTTATCTTCAGTGAGTTCACCAAGCGCATAGCCACGACTCGCTGCCAGCACGATGGCCCTGGTCTCCGAGCCTTTAGGGCGTAAATAACGTTCCTGGGCTTCGCTGAGTTCGGCTGCGCCCTGAAGAGAAAATAATTTTTTTACGGGGGCAATATTATCTTCAACATCAATTACTGATTCATTTGCATATATATCGGCACTGATTTTTTCCATAGAAGCGACTGCTGCACGAACCATGTGATTTGCCCAGATGACCAAACTGATATTTGCGTTTCTGAAGATGTCTGTCGGAGTGCTGTAATAGGTCGTTGGAACAATCACCAGAGGTGATCGATTTCCCCACTCATGAGCAAATTCCAGAACTTCATTCGCTTGTGATAGCTTGCTATGGATCAGTATCCCGTCTGCGCCTGCCCTATGATAGGCTTCGGCACGCCCCAGCGCTTCCCTGATCCCCCAGCCAGCGATGAGCGCTTCGACCCTGGCAACAATGCAAAAATCTGGATCATGTTGACTGTCTTTGCCTGCTTTGATCTTCCCACAAAATTCATCGACATCGGCCAGTGGCTGGCGTTCCCCATCGATAAAACTGTTTGTCTTTGGGAATAGTTTATCTTCTATGCAGACACCGGCAATCTCTCTCTGTTCGAGCTTCTTGACTAGCCGGCGCATGTTATTGAAATTGCCATAGCCGGTATCACCATCGAGCAGAATTGGAATTTCTGTTGCATCGGACATGAACTCCAGTATGTCGACGACCTGGGTCCAGCTTACTTCATTACTGTCACGCACACCGAATTGTGCAGACATCGCCAGTCCACTGCCCCAGATACCTTTGAACCCTGCCTGTTCGACAATTTGAGCAGAAATACCATTGTGCGCCTCCATGATGAATTCAAGTTGGTTGGATTCAAGCAAGGCGCGGAGCTTTCCACTTTTTGTTGGTAGGGTGTCTTTGCTCATTTATTTACTCAAGTCTGTAATTTCTGGCAAGTCTGCAAGATTTGGCAGTATTTCATTCTTTGCTTTAATAACATCTTCGGGGAAATCTATTTCCAGCCAGGGTAAACCTGTGATGTCTTCGAATGAATATTTTTCAGGCTCCACCAGCAACACGTCCCGTATTATTTCTTCGTAGGGGACTTCGTCTTCCCCTCTGTTGATATATTCACTCGCCTTCAAACCAAGTAATTTACCGGCATATGACGTGAACCTGAAGAAGCCTACTGATTCTCCCTGAAAATCAAAAACAAGATTTTTATCAGGCTGTTTTCTGAATTCAATTAGTTGATCATTATGGACACATAGCTTGACTGGTTCTTCACCTATTTCGAAATTTCGATCCAGCAGAAAAATATTTTCTTTATCTGAGTTTATCAGTTTATCAATAATATTGTGGTCATAAAGTACATCAGCATCCATCAAGATAAAATCCTGATTTGGAGCTAGCGCATTCAGCCCTGTTCGCAGACTTAAAATACTGCCCAGGGTGAAATCAGGATTAAAACAGAGTTCAACCCGATTAGCGCTAATATCAGAAAGTTCTGACTTAATCATAGCGGATTTAAAACCTGTCACTATCACGACGTCATCCATGCCATAGTGATGAAGAATTTCGATATGTCTCTGTAACAGGCTTTTGCCATTAAATTCCAGCAAGCATTTCGGTCTGTCTTCTGAACAGTTACCCAGACGTTGACCTGTTCCAGCTGCGAGGATAATTGTTTTCATGTTAACGGTGGTTCAGATAATGTTGTTCTGTAAAAAGAAGCGAATGGTACTTGATGATGCTGTGCCAAGTACAGCAGGCGCTATCATGTCTATTATCTATACAGTACTATTAATAAAAGTAGATTGACTTGAATTCAGATGATTTGACTATGGCGACCGACATACCCAAAAAACTGGGAAAGTACGAAATAATCAAGGAACTGGGACGAGGCAGTATGGGGGTGGTTTATGAGGGTCATGACCCTTTTACTGATCATCGCGTTGCCCTGAAAGTGGCCAATACGCATAAATTTAGAAACAAAGAATCTGCAGAGCGATACAAAAAGACATTTTTTAATGAGGCCCATACAGCGGGCAAATTAAAACATCCAAATATTATCGACATTTTAGATGCTGGTGCCGAAGGAGATATTTGCTACATCGTGATGGAACTGGTTGAGGCCGGAAATACCCTGAAACCGTACTGTACACCTGAAAATCTTTTACCATACGAGCAGGTTGTTGAAATAATATTTAAATGTGCGAAAGCACTGGATTATGCTCATCGAGTCGGTGTTATTCATCGGGATATTAAGCCCACGAATATTCTTCTCACAAAAGATATGGATGTTAAATTTTGTGATTTCAGTATCGCACATTTAATGACTGAAGAAGCAGAGACTACCATGCCGACCGGTTTCGTTGGCTCGCCCCGTTATATGTCTCCAGAACAGGCGCAGGAGGACCTAATTACAAATCAAACAGATCTGTTTTCATTAGGTATTGTCATGTACGAGTTATTAACCGGTAAACACCCCTTTGCAGCTGATGGCTTTTCACGTTTGATTTACAAAATAACCAATGAATCTCCTCCCCCGTTAAGAGATTATCGTAAAGATGTTCCTGTAATTTTTGAGAAGATCATTTATCACGCTCTACAGAAGAATCCTGAGAAGCGCTATAAGATGGGTTTGAATATGGCCGCAGATTTAAGTTTGGCTTTTGATTATCTCGATGAGCCACAGGAAGATCTTGATGAGAAAGAAAGATTTTTGCAGGTCAAGGAACTGGATTTTTTTCAGGGGTTTTCAGAAGCAGAAATCTGGGAAATTATTCGGGCATGTGTATGGCAGGATTATGAAGACGGACAAGAAGTTGTCGTTCAGGGGGATGTCGATGAGGCATTTTTTGTGATTGTTTCAGGGAGTGTTGATGTTTATCGAGAAACCAATCTCATTGGAGGTATAAAGGAAGGGGATTGTTTTGGGGAGATGGGGTATTTGTCTAATACTGAGCGTACCGCGACGATTCAGGCAAAAGATTTCGTCCGTCTGCTGAAAATCAACAGTACAGTAATTGACCAGCTATCGGTTGGTTGCCAATTACATTTCAACAAGGTATTTTTAAGAACGTTGGTAAAAAGACTTTCATTAACAACCGCTAAAGTTTTAAACGAGGACTAGCCTGACTGTGAATCTTTGATTTTAGTGAGAGAGTAAGCTATCAACCCGTTTGTTGATGAGTCGTGATCAGGTTGGCTCGTGTCGCCATGAAGTATATCTGATATCCGTTTTGTAAGGTTTTTGCCTAATTCAACGCCCCACTGATCAAATGAGTTAATGTTCCATATGTGGCCCTGTACAAAGCATCTGTGTTCATACAAACATAATAGTGAACCCAGGGTTGCTGGAGTTAATTCATGGAGAAGAATTGTTGTACTTGGATGGTTGCCAGGAATATTTTTGTAAGGGGCTTTTGACCTTGCGGTATTACCATTCATTAAGGCTTCGCTTTGAGCCAGACAATTCGCAAGCAATTCCTTATGATGATTTTTGTTTTCTGACGAACTCGTGACACTAATAATAAAATCAACAGGCACCAACTGTGTTCCCTGATGCAGCAATTGAAAATATGCGTGTTGGGCATTTGAGCCAATGCCGCCCCAAATGACGGGAGAAGTGTTGTACTCAATCTTGTTCCCATCATTATTAATCTGCTTACCGTTGCTTTCCATGATCAGCTGACCAATGTATGCAGGTAACATACTCAGCGCTTGATCGTAAGGAAATATTGCATGTGTCTGAGAATGAAAAAAATTGATATACCAGATATCAATTAATGCGAGAATGACAGGCAGGTTATTTTCCAATGGTTGCTCATAAAAGTGTTGATCCATTGTTGATGCACCATTGAGAAAATCGTGGAAATGTTCTATGCCAATTTTGATGGCAATGGGTAAGCCTATGGCTGACCAGAGTGAATAACGTCCACCAACCCATTCCCAGATGTGAAAGATATTTTCATCCTCCACACCAAATTCTTTTGCCGCATTATGATTTGCGGTTACCGCTACCAGATGTTTCTCCGGAGAATGACATCCGTTTTCCTTGAGCCATTTCACCGCAGTTTCTGCGTTGAGAATAGTTTCTCTGGTTGTAAAGGACTTGGATGAAATGATAAATAATGTTGTTTCCGGATCTGATTTTTCAAATGCTGAATTGATATCCCTGTCGTCAATGTTAGATACGAAGTGAATTCGTATATCGGAAACGGCGAAATCTGAGAGTGCATAAGTAGCTAATCTGGGACCAAGATCGGATCCTCCTATGCCGATATTGATCACAGTATCTATGGGCTTGTTAGTATATCCTTTTATATTGCCGGCATGCAGTAACTCAACAAACTCCTGCATATGTTGCAATTCACTATGTACCAGTTCAGTGACATTCCTGCCGTCGACAAAATAGTATTTGTCTGCAGGTGCACGAAGTGCCATGTGCATGGCGGCATTATTTTCAGTCCGATTGATCTTTGCACCGCTAAATATTTTTTTAATTGCACTACTTAAGTCTGAACTTTTTGCCATTGAAAGCAGAAGCGAGACAGTTTCTTCTGTTATATAGTGCTTCGAGTAATCTATATAAAGCTTGTTGAATTCCCTGGAAAATTTTTCTGCGCGTCCCGGATCCTGTTTGAACATTTCCTTCAGATGGATCTTGGAAATGTTTTCCTGATGTATGACAAGTTCCTGCCAGTAGCGATCAGCTACATGTTTGGGTGTTCTATGTACGCTCATAAAGATTTTAGAATTTGAGTTAAAGTATTGTTGAACGAAATTAACAATATTCGTATTCTGGTGATTCAGTACTCCGTCTAACTGATATTGCCGGATTCAGTTAGCTTGTCAATGTTCATGACAAGGCGTGCCTCGCCGGCAATGGCGCTCCCTTGTCAAGAGGGTCAACGCAGTCCATGGGCATTGACAAGCTAACCCACAGGGCGTCGCCGTGGTATCCCGCAGCCGCGTTGCAGCACTTGGGAAGGGAACAACCATTCCCTGCGCACTGCGCTTTGCTGCGAAACACCACGGCAGCGCTGAAACCGACAATATCAGTTAGACGGAGTACTAGTTTGTGCCTTAGGATTGCGAGGTAAGGCTGGTGTAATCGTGTGTAGTTATTATATCTTTCCTCAGACTTATCTTTTCACAGGTTTATCCTTTTCTGAGTCTATCCTTTTGAGGCTTATCTTTTCTTAGCCCGAGATATAATGTTCCAGTTGGTCTATAAGAATATCTTTTTCAGAAATAATACTTTTTACGACATCCATTACAGATAACATACCGATTGGGTTTCCATTTTCTGACACGGGGAGATGTCGAATATGATATTCAGACATAATCTTCATACAGTCTTCAATGGATTGATCAGGCGCTACGGTCAAGACATCTGAAGTCATAATATCTCTGACTGGTGTCTCACGTGATAATCTTGTTTCGAGGATAATTTTTCGGGTGTAATCTCGTTCTGAGATAATCCCCACCAGTTGATTATTTTCCATAACCAATAGCGCACCGACTTTTGCTTCAGTCATTAATTTAATTGCGTCGTAGACCATAGTGTCCGGTGAGACAGAATGCATTTCGTAACCTTTATTGCTTATGAGCTGGCGTGCAGATGTTGTCATATATCTATCCTCAATAATCCGGCCGCGCCCTGCAAGTGTATAAACCAAAGCCTGGGTCTGTAGATGCAGTACCGGATCAGTATAGGCTGTTAAGTCCTGCATTTTAAGCCAAGTTTGGCATCTCTCATGTGTAAACTCAAACTATGTGTCTATTAATGATGTTGATCTGTCCAAAAAGCCACATTTGCAGTAACATCCTAAGGGTTTATGCCATACTTTAGTCACAGAAGGTAAGTGACTGCGGCAAAATGTGAGTTCATCAGGAAAATAAATATATAACCGAGATGAGTATTCCCGAAAAACTGGGCAAGTACGATGTTTTAGCTGAAATAGACCGGGGTAGCATGGGGACGGTCTACCTTGGCCATGATCCCTATATCGATCGTGGTGTTGCAATCAAGGTCGCTCATGATGAAGGCCTCAAAAATGCAGACTCCGGGGATCGATACCGGAAAATGTTTTTCAACGAGGCCCACACTGCTGGTAACCTGAATCATCCAAATATTGTTGGCATTTATGATGCGGGTGTGGACCAGGATATCTGTTACATCGTTATGGAACTGGTCAAGGGAGGTGAGACACTCAAGACTTATTGCACTCCCGAAAATCTTTTACCGATAGAAAAAGTTGTTGAGATTATCTTCAAATGTGCCAAAGCGCTAGACTATGCACATAAGCAGGGAGTTGTTCATCGTGATATAAAACCTTCAAATATCCTAGTAGGAGAAGAACTGGAAGTACAGATAGCTGATTTCAGTATTGCTCATATGAACAGGGCTGATGATACAGCAACACAAGAACTTGGCATCATGGGCTCACCCAGATACATGTCTCCCGAGCAGTTAAAGGAGGATGAGATAACTCATCATACAGACCTATTTTCGCTTGGTATCGTCATGTATGAGTTGTTAACAGGGAAACAACCTTTCGAAGCGGATAATTTTTCTCGATTGGTAGCCAAAATACTGAACGAAGAACCACCGCCATTAAAGGATTTACGCCCTGATTTATCTGAACCTCTAATAGACATTTTTGAAAAAGCGACCCAAAAAGAGGTAAAAAATCGCTATCAAACTGGTCTGGAATTTGCCGTCGACCTGAGTAAAGCATTTGAAAGTCTGGAGGGTCCGGAAGAAGATATTTCAGAACAGGAGAAATTTAACTCAATCAAGGGCCTCGAATTCTTCCAGGGTTTCCCCGATATGGAATTATGGGAAATTCTCAGGGCCAGCAGCTGGCAGGAATATGCTATGAAGGATGATATTATTGTCGAGGGGGAACTGGATGATTGTTTTTATATCATCGTTGAAGGCGAAGTGGGTGTTTTAAAACATGATCAGTCCATTCGCTTGTTGGGTATTGGCGATTGTTTTGGTGAGATGGGCTATCTCGCAAAAACACAAAGGACAGCAACAATCCAGGCGCTTTCCGACACTGCCTTACTAAAAGTAAACTCAACGGTGATTTCCCAGGTATCACTCAACTGTCAGGTACGCTTCCTGAAGGTGTTTCTGAGAACACTCATTCATAGATTGTCAATGACAACCGACAAAGCAGCACAGGATCAAGCCCAGAATTAAATCTGGATAATCCAATAATTCTCCATTTGTTGCAGCCCTTGCATTGCAACATAATTAATGTTCATTTTTGTGAGGAGTTTTATAGAAAAACATTCATTCCTTTATGCTATATTTAGGTTGACTTGAATAACAATATTTACAGCCTCATGTAATGCTAATTACGATTTGGACTGTAGCAAGGGGGAGTGGTGTGATGTCCACAAGTTCAGGGTTCCGTTCATTAGATGTTTCTCGATTTTTAGTGCTGGTTATTACCTTCAGTATTATTTCGATTGCCCCATTTTCAGCCTACAGTGTTACTTTTGAGCATGGCGAGGTCTATGGCAGTTGGGATACAACAGCCACCTATGGGCAGACCTACCGTGTGCAATCGCGAGAAGCGGAATTGGTCGGTAGAGGAAATGGTGGCACTGCATTTTCGACCAATGGTGATGACGGTAACCTGAATTACGACACCGGACTGGTCAGTAGCACGACAAAATTTACCTCAGAGCTTGAAGTCAACTACAGAAATTTCGGTACCTTCGTACGCGTGATCGGGTTTAGGGATACCGAAGCCAATAATATTACCGGAGATACCGTACGAACACCGCTGACTGACGGGTCAATCAAGCTCAGTGGTGAGAATGTTTCATTATTGGATGCTTATGCATGGCTGAATTTGGAACTCGGTACCATGCCCTTCACCTTACGCGTCGGTGAGCAGGTACTCAGTTGGGGTGAAAGTACCTTCATCCAGAACAGCATTAATGTCATCAATCCTGTCGATGTCAGCAAATTACGTACCCCGGGTGCTGAACTCAAAGAAGCGTTGACACCGGTGGGCATTGTCTCGGCATCACTTGGGGTGACTGATAATGTCTCGCTAGAGGCCTATTGGCAGTATGACTGGGAGCGCATAGATATCGATCCAACTGGCACATACTTCAGCACCAATGATTTTGCTGGGGCTGGTGGTTCATTTGTCACCTTGGGGTTTGGATTTGTCCCTGATTACATAGATTTGGGAGCAGGCCTTGTTCCAATACCTGATGTTCCTGGTGTAGTTCCAGCACTTGGGTTTGCTCCTGGCAGTGTCTTTAGTGCAACCCGGTCACCTGATGTGCGGGCCGATCAGGGCGATGAGTATGGCGTTGCCTTACGGGTCTATTCGCCTGCCCTGAATGACACCGAGTTTGGTTTC
>CAYRXP010000004.1:0-20777 GCA_964428145.1 uncultured Enterobacteriaceae bacterium | reverse complement strand
GTGTCCGATTTATCAACGAGATCAAATAATGTCGGAAACGCGTTACAGAGACTGACGCATCGGCGACAGCCATGACAGATACCAAAGACACGTTCCAACTCGGTGACTAAAGCATTTTCATTATAATATTCAGGGTTTTTCCAATCAATCGGGTGGCGCGTCGGAGGCTCAAGGCCCCCTTCTCTGCGTTCTGGTGGTTTATTTGACATGAAGATGTTGCTTAAAACCAGTACTACCATACAGCAGTACTTAAACCTGGCCTGGCACCCGTTATGTTAATTGCAAAATGATGCTTGCAATACCCGCCTAGTCGAGAGTATCCAGTGCCTTCTGGAAACGATTCGCATGTGAGCGTTCCGCCTTTGCCAGCGTTTCAAACCAATCAGCAATTTCTTCAAAACCCTCTTCACGCGCTGATTTGGCCATGCCTGGGTACATGTCTGTATATTCATATGTTTCCCCGGCAATGGCTGCCTTAAGATTATCAGAGGTTGCGCCGATTGGTTTGCCAGTAGCTGGATCACCAACTTCTTCCAGATACTCAAGGTGGCCATGTGCATGACCTGTTTCACCTTCAGCTGTTGAACGGAATACTGCTGAGACATCGTTGTAACCTTCAACATCTGCTTTTTGTGCAAAATAAAGATAACGGCGGTTTGCCTGAGATTCGCCAGCAAATGCGGCTTTCAGGTTTTCTTCAGTTTTTGACCCTTTTAAAGACATTGTCTTTCCTCCACTTGGACTCTTAATATGCTTGCTACTGCGTTCAGTATAAACCATTTTTAGACTAATTCTAAATATATTTTATATATAGTTTAATGACTATCGACAAATGAAAATATGCAAAAAAAATAATCACTGTTTATATAAAAAGACAATGCGATTAATATAGCACGACCTATTCATACTCTTAAAAAGAAAGTGAGATGAGTGAGGTTGCTACGTTTCTCTCGAACTTATAGTTACAATGTCCACAAATAGGGGAAAGTCACTTGCCAAAGAAAAAAAGCGCATCGAATTTTGAGAAAGATTTACAAGAGCTCGAAAATCTCGTGGAAAAAATGGAGGGGGGAGAACTCAGTCTGGAGGAATCTCTGGTCCATTTTGAACGAGGCATCACCTTGACGCGATCTTGCCAGAAAGCCCTTTCTGAGGCCGAACAAAAAATACAAATCCTTCTATCTGAAGATGGTTCGAAAAAATTGAAACCATTTTCATCAGATGAAAACCCTGACGATAACAAAGAAAATTAATGGAACAATTGGAAAATCTTCTACAGGGATATCAGTCCTGTGTGGAAACTGCTCTAGACAAATGGCTTCCCGCAGCCAATTTACAGCCGGAACATCTTCATGAGGCAATGCGTTATGCAGTGCTTGGTGATGGCAAAAGAATACGCCCTGTTCTCGTTTATGCTGCTGGTCAGGTATTCGATATCAATCGAAGTGCACTGGATGCGCCTGCCAGCGCCGTAGAATTAATTCACGCATATTCTTTAATCCATGATGATTTACCGGCAATGGATGACGATGATTTACGTAGGGGTCGTCCGACTTGCCACAAGGCGTTTGATGAAGCAACCGCCATATTGGCAGGAGATTCACTACAAGCACTTGCTTTCCATATTTTGGCTCATGACAGCAACATGATTATTTCAGCTGAACAGCGGATCCAGATGATTGACATACTTGCTCAGGCCAGTGGTTCCAGGGGAATGGCAGGGGGACAGGCCATTGATTTAGCCTCTGTGGGGAAAGAATTAAATATTACCGAATTGGAAAATATGCATATCCATAAAACGGGCGCACTCATTCGAGCAAGCGTGGAACTGGGTGCCTTATCACAGCCAGACATCGATCCAGAGTCATTTGATCAGGTTTCTCATTACGCAAAATGTATCGGCCTCGCCTTTCAGGTTCAGGATGATATTCTCGACATAGAAAGCGATACCGAGACCCTGGGCAAGCCCCAGGGTTCTGATATGAAAAGGAATAAACCAACTTACCCAAATTTACTTGGCCTTGATAACGCAAAAGACATTGCCAAACGATTACATGAAGAGGCTATTTCAAGCCTGTCCGGCTTTCATGAAAAGGCAGACCCACTCAGGTGGATTGCCGATTATATTGTGCAAAGAAATAAATAGGGAAACAAATAGGCACTTTTTACCTCTGTAACGCAGTAAAAATGTGGTGATTGGACAACATTGCGGGTAAAGTGAGCTACTATTAAATAAACGGAGATCGTCGATTTTTATTTAAAGGCGATATGTTAAGACGTATAACTTTCCAACGAGCACAAAATGGTACAAACGGTAAAATTAACAACTGAAATTCCAGATACCCAGAATATTCGGGACACACGTCATATCGCTATTGACCAAGTCGGCATTAAGGATATAAAGCATCCGATCGTTGTCAGTGACCGTTCCGGAGGCGAGCAACACACAATAGCGAACTTTAATATGTATGTTAGTTTGCCCCATGATTTCAAAGGCACGCACATGTCGCGGTTCGTTGAAGTTCTGAATCAGCATGAACATGAAATTACTGTTGAATCCTTCAAAAGGATGATTACAGAAATGACAGAACGTCTAGATGCCGAATCGGGTCATATCGAAATGAATTTTCCCTATTTTGTAAACAAGGCTGCTCCGGTCTCAGGTGTCGAGAGTTTGATGGACTATGACGTCTCATTTATTGGCGAATTAAATGAGCAGCATACTTCTGTTTTAGTGAAGGTTGTTATTCCCGTGACATCACTTTGCCCTTGCTCAAAAAGTATTTCTAATTATGGCGCACATAACCAACGTTCACATATTACTATTTGTGTGCGTACTACAGGCTTTCTATGGATAGAAGAATTGATTGATACCGTAGAAAAAGTCGCTTCTTGTGAACTCTATGGTCTTTTGAAAAGACCTGATGAGAAATACGTCACTGAAAGGGCCTACGATAACCCAAAATTTGTCGAAGATATTGTCAGAGATATTGCAGTGCAATTTAATCTTGATGAAAGAATCTCGTCTTATATTGTTGAATCTGAGAATTTTGAGTCAATACACAATCATTCTGCTTATGCCAAGATCGAACACAATAAGGAAACCTAACACAAGATATCCTCACAATAACCTATAATTAACATTAATTATAGGTTATATATCATTGATTGATATATATAATGTTTATCTTGATTTTGCTTCATTCCAGAGTCTGTCCATTACTTCGAGTGTCACTTCATTTAAGTTACTTCCTTGCTCCGTGAGTGTCCGTTCGATAAAGCCAAACCGCTTTTCAAACTTCTCATTTGTTTTCCGCAATGCGGATTCTGAATCTATCTGAAAATGCCTCGCCAGATTGACACAAGTAAAAATAAGATCACCGATTTCATCTGCAATTTTTTCCGTATTTCTAACATCTGAATTTATTTCTTCTTCGACTTCTTCTAATTCTTCCTTGATTTTATCCATCACAGGCTGGGCATCTCCCCAATCAAATCCAACTGTAGCTACACGGTTTTGCAGCTTTTGCGCACGAGCAAGTGCAGGCATTGCCCGATTGATCCCATCCAACAATCCTGTATCAGAGTATCGGTCCGAATCTGTGTCTGCTTGTTTCTCTGATTTTTCCCGCCTTTTAATATCTTCCCAGGCGATTGATTGCGACTTTGCATCCGCTATCTCAACATTGCCAAAAACATGAGGATGGCGATGGAGTAACTTTTCATTAATTTTTTCTGTCACATCTTTAAAATTAAAAAAGCCTTGCTCATCAGCAAGTTGCGAATGATAAACCACTTGAAATAACAAATCACCAAGTTCTGAACAAAGGTCATCCATCTCATTTCTGGCAATTGCGTCGGCAACCTCATAGGCTTCTTCGAGCGTATAAGGGGCTATGGTTGAAAAATTTTGTTCTATATCCCATGGGCAACCGTTCTCTGGATCGCGCAAAGATTTCATGATGTCCAGCAATTGAGTCATGTATTCCATTCATACCACCTGCTAATCGTTTCGCCTAATAACTTGATTTTATATTGTTTTTAGCATCCAATATGTAAAATTTTTTAATAGTACCGAATAAATAAATATTATCTGTGTAGAGTTCTATAATGGCGCCACTTATATTAAGACTAAATAGCGCAGGTCAACCCGTAAAATGGGTTCCCTGGCAAGAGGCAATCTGCCTCTATACTCGTGATATGATTGCCTGGACTGCGGGTGATAGCGTATTTTCGTTCAGGGGCGGTACCAACAGAATCAGCGGCCAACGTTCTCAGATCGAAATAAATTCAATCGTTGCAATTAAACGGTCAGTCATCAGAAAGAAAGTGCAACGTGACTTCCCGCCCCTGACAAATCGTGAACTGTTCCGAAGAGATGCACATTTATGCATGTATTGCGGTGGAAATTTTCATGAATCCAATTTAACGCGAGATCATGTACATCCACTTTCAAGAGGCGGCAGAGAGAAATGGTCAAATGTGGTCACAGCATGCAGAAGCTGTAATTCAAGAAAAGGAAATCGTCGGCCTGAAGAGGCTAAAATGCCACTGTTGGCAATACCTTATATCCCCAACTGGGCTGAATATCTTGCACTGTCAAATCGAAAGATATTGGCAGACCAAATGGAATTTTTGAAATCGCAATTTTCAAAAAGGTCTATGCCCTTCCATAACAATTAAGTCACTGCAAACGTCAGATAGCAATCCTTCCCGATCACACATTCGCTATGGGTAATGCCTGTTGTATTCGTGTATCCTGTGGCGCGCTTGAAAAAGAATCTGCAACCGAAGAATTTCAATGACACATTTCAGGTCTTACGGCAGCCATGAATAATAGAGTTAGGCTGTTTCGTACTAGACTATGCATATTCTATACAGCGGTACTAACAAATCTAAAGAATAAAGAGGTTGTTTAAGAATGAAGAATTTAAGCAGTATTATGATTTTACTGGCCCTAACTTGCGTGACAATGATTCCTGTGTCATCCCAGGCGGCTGACAATAATGGCAATTTCGCGATATGGGGCAAAGGGAATAAATCGTGTCACAGCTACAACATTTCTAGAAATACAGATGAAGAGCAAAGATTCAAGGATTACATTATGGGTTATTTGACCGCATTTAATGTTCAAATGCCTGAAACCTACAGAATATCAGGTAATATGAACCTTGATGGAATACTGACATGGCTGGATGATTACTGCCAACTAAAACCCATCATGGCCTTCGAACAATCATTGGCTGATTTTATCATCGAAAACCATGATGAGCGGATGCAGCGTTCACCTTCAAAATATCGCCGCTAACCTCAATTATTGCGCCAGATTACGATTAAGAAATAGCTCGCAATTTGCTGATAAAGCAATTGATAAAACATGAAAAATAAGTCATCATCCATCTGATGAGAACTTTGGAGTACCTCATAACTAAACGGATTAACGGGAGATAAACAATGCAAATAAAACTCACCAAAATTTTCGCACTCGCATTAATACTTGGTTTTGCTGGCGGTTGTGCTGATATGGCAGCTGTCGAAAAAGCTCAATCAACAGCTAATGCTGCTCTTGCAGAAGCTCAAGCAGCCTCTGGCGCAGCTAATAATGCTTTTACTATAGCATCTGAAGCATCTTATGCAGCTTCTCAGGCTCAGGCAGATGCCACGGCAGCTCTGGAATGCTGTAATGATAATGCAGCAAGACTGGATCGCATGTTTGAAAAGGCAATGGTAAAATAATTCATCGCTACGCTAATAAGAACATAAAAAACCCCGGTTTATCCGGGGTTTTTTATTGCCCGTTGTTAATTTAATACAGAAATGATATTGAGGAAGATACGGCAGAAAAGTAGGTTAATTTTTGCTTTCCTGCTTTAGGTATCCTGACTCTTTCGTGATGACCACATCACTGATATCAGTATCTAGCTTCAAAAGAAAAGCACCTCTATCTGTTGTTTGCCTCGTACTTTTGTGTTGTTTGGGGACATACAGCCCAATCGCAACGGGTATCCCTTTTGCCTCCTCAGAAACCATTTTTGCCATACTCCAATCGATAATGTATTCATCTTCCCTGGTTGAAGCTACGATCATTCCTACGACCTGAGTAAAATCGTCATTCGTGTTTTCATCCATCGTTTCGATGACATCGCCGTACTCATCTCTCGTCGCTGTTTTTAGTGGTGGGTGTGCCTCAAGATAAAGCACGCCATCTGCTTCACCGATTTTATAGGGACTGTTAATTATATTAACTGCTGTACCCACCTTAACCAGAGCGAAAAGTGCTGCGATATCCTCAGGATACAACCTGATGCATCCATGACTGACGCGCATACCAATTCCCCAGGGTTTGTTGGTTCCATGAATTAAATATGCGGGCAAACCCAATCGTAATGCATAATCCCCCAATGGGTTGTCAGGACCTGCCTTGACAACTTTTGGCAATGGATCACCTGCATCTTCGTGTTCTTGTCTTATGGATTTCGGTGGACGCCAGTCAGGGTATTTTTTCTTGCCAATAATATGTGTTTGTTTATAGGGTGTATCCCACCCCTGTCTACCGATACCCAATGGATAGGTGATCACCTTGTCAGGTTCGCCTTTTTTGTGAGGGGGATAATAATACAGACGCATTTCAGGAATATTCAAGACGATTCCTTTTCTCGGTACATTTGGCAGTATAAATCTGGAGGGTAATTGAACGAGTTCACCATCGTTTGGCATCCATGTGTCTATTGTTGGATTAAGTAGTTTAATATCCTGATAGCCGAAGCCAAATTCTCTCGCGATATCCAGCAGGGTGGTATCTCGTCCTACAACAGCTGAATCCATCTTACCGACAATGGTATCTGTACTATTTTTCAACTCATAGGTGGTTGCATGCACATGCATCGCTAAAAAAAGCCAACACAAAAGAGAAAATACTGGAAATTGAAAATTCATTTTTTTCAAAACTAGAAATCCTATCTGCAATAAATGATACGATTCAAATGTATCAATAAAATTCAATCAACCTGTAGCTAAGGGCCTGTTATACGTACCCTCACCAATGCGAAGCATACTAGGCAATAGTAAAAGTGTAAAAACAGTACTTATCATCATACCTCCAACAATAACGCCTGCCAGACCTCGGTACAATTCAGCGCCGGGCCCAGGAATAAGCAAAAGTGGCAACATTCCAAATATACTGGTAAGTGTGCTCATTAGGATCGGACGCAACCTTATATTGACCGCCTGTGCGACGGCATCTCTTCTGGACATTCCCTCTCGTTCTCCTGAACGTGCCTGATGCACGAGTAAAATGGCATTATTGACAACCAATCCCAGAAGGATAATAAATCCGATCATAGTTAACAGATCCATGGGCTGAAACAAGGACACATTAAACAGGCTACTGGGTATGGTATTAATCAACTTTAAGGCAATCACTCCGCCAACTGTCGCCAGTGGAATAGATAGTATCACCAATAAACTGTCTTTGAATGACTGAAAAAGTGCACTCATTAACAAATACAGGATAAATATTGCCAGTATAAAACTCCCTCTCATGTTCGTGATTGCCGACTCAAGTTTATCGGCTGTGCCGGTATAATCAATATCACCATCAATTGGCATTGCGGCTCTCATAGTTGGTTCTACTTCCGTCCGCAAAATACTCAAGGTTTCTTCTAATGACAGGTTGTCAGGAGGAGTGATTTGCAAGGTGACTGTACGGCGTCGGTTTATGCGACGGATCTCTTCCGGCCCTGATGTCCTTTGAATGTTGACCAATTCGCTTAGCGGTAAAATACCAGCATTAGGTGTGGCCAGAGGAATACCTCCTAATTCTTCGGGTGATTGCCACGGCTTGGAACGGACAATAATATCCAGTGTTTCCTCTCCACCAAAATAATCACCCACATACAAACCATCACCTAATGCTCGAATG
Source organism: uncultured Enterobacteriaceae bacterium (assembly GCA_964428145.1). Lineage (GTDB taxonomy): Bacteria > Pseudomonadota > Gammaproteobacteria > Eutrophobiales > Eutrophobiaceae > SMWN01. Next base: position 12,856 of record CAYRXP010000004.1, on the reverse strand, counting down.
ATTCCTGCTACCTGATTCCGATCCCACCCGGCCTCTGAAATTCGTCTGTCATTTGGGATGAGCCGTAGTTCGGGTTGAGCTAACTCAAGCCCGGGGAAAGGCCTGATACTTGCCCCGGGGATTTTCTGATGTATCAGGGCAAAGCCTGTGACTGCAGCTTTCATTAATTTACTAATATTGCGGCCATGTATATCCATATCTATGGATCTGCCATCACCAAAACCACCAAACAAGGAGGCACGCTTGGCAAAGGCAATGGTATCAGGAAAACCCTGGATGACCTCATTAAGTACGGGGATTAATGCCTCGGTTTCCTCGGGGATTGATGCTCTGACTCCCATAAAAACCCCTCGGGGAAATGCAACAAAGAAATAATGTTTTACTTGTGGATATTTCTCACCCTTCACGTAGGGAGATATGCGTTGGGCAATGACATCGCCCATCTCGTTTTCTATCTGAGCAATATTGGCCCCCGGTGGCGGTAATATATAAGCAAAAACAAGATTACGATTTCCCTCTGGCAAATAATCCGCCTTCGGTAATAGCATCCAGGCAAGAGTCAGGGGCACGGCAATCAGTATGACAATCCAGAATGCACGTCTTGCGGGTCCATTGCTTAAAAACATCACACTATCGGCCGCTTTCACCCACCAGTGATGGTGAGGGTCGATAATTTTTTGATCCCCCATAAAATATTTTGCAAAACCGGGGATCACAGTGACTGCGACAATAAGTGAGACGCATATCGCTGAGATGATGGTAATCGCCAAATCTGCAAATAACTGCCCCGCTTCATCACCGAGGAACACAATAGGGAGAAATACAGCCACAGTTGTCACAGTAGAGGCCAATAAGGCTCCCCAGACCTGGCTGGTACCAAGTAATGATGCAACATCAGGGCCCTTACCTTGCTCCCGTAAGCGAACGATATTTTCAAGCACGACAATCGATGCATCAAGCACCATGCCAACAGCAAAGGCCAAACCAGCGAGCGAAATGACATTCAGTGTTCTTCCTGTCATCTCCAGGACAATAAAGCTGGTTAGTAAGCACGCTGGAATAGAAATAGCGACCAATAATGTTGTACGTAGACTCCTTAAAAACCACCAAAGTACAATGACGGCAAGAATGATTCCCATTCCCAGGTTTCTGCTTAGCATTTCTATCGAACGATCAATATAAGTTGTTTCATCATAAACCTGATCAATCGTAAGATTCGCCTTGGCCAATGGACCCTCTGCCAATTCTTGCATCGCAACTTGTAGTCCTGCCATCACCTGTAAAACGTTTACACCAGTTTCCCTTTGTGCATTGACCGCGATGGACAGATCACCATTGTTAATGACAAAACTATCTCTATCTACCAGACGTTCCTCTACGACTGCCAGGTCTCGTAAATAAACCGGATGGCCATCCCGCCAATCCATAATCAAACTTAGTAAATCATCAGCAGGAAATTTCCCTGCAAATCTGAGACTGTATTCGCGCTTACCTATATCTACAAAGCCTCCGGAAACATCCGTTCCGGAACCGATAAGATTTGCTGCAGCAGGTATTTGGATCCCCAGACTTGCAGTTTTATAGGGGTCAAATGTGATTCTAATCTCACGTTCTCTACCACCATATAGCTCGGAACGTGCTACGCCGGGGACACGTTCAAAACGGGTTTGAACAACTTCTTCAATATAATTTTTATAACTCGAAATATCCCTGTCATTCCCCGCTGCTGGTTTTATGATAAACCAGGCAATTGCACGTGCATTCCCACCAATGGTACTGATTGTTGGCTCATCAACATCATCGGGATAACTGGGCACTTGATTAAGGCGATTGATAACTTCGACCAATGCCCTGCGCAAATCCATATCAATAGAAAATGTGATAGTAATTTCCCCTCTTCCATCTTGGGCCTTTGCCAGTAATTTTGTCATGCCAGGCAAACCGCGTAAGACGTCTTCCTGCGGTCTTATAATCTCTGTTTCTACTTCATTGGGTGCGGCCGCACGCCAGCCTGTCCTGATTGTAATCTCAGGCTCCTGAATTTCGGGAATTAATTGCACAGGAAGTCGTTCAAGACTAATCGCGCCGAAGAGTGTCGCCAATAACAAGGCAACAATTACAGCGACGGGGTTATCCAGACTTAACCTCGTTAGATTCACGACTTAATGGCCTTGTTGAATATTGACTTGTTGCTTAGGAAGTAATCTTTCATTACCCCTGACCACTATTTTGTCACCTTCATTGATATCCCCCGTGACTTCTATGAGCATATCATTTGCTATTCCCGTCTTTACAAAAACGGCTTCTGCAGTGTTGTTATCAAGGATACGGAAAACCTTGATGGTATTTTCTCTTATAACTAATGCATCTCGCGGTACCACCAGAACATTTTGAGGGATTGCTGTTGGCACTTTTATGCGAACCGCATGCCCTGCCATCCAGGCTGTCTCGTCAAAATCAAGACGGATCTCATACAGTCTTGAAATATCATCACCGACGGGCACCAATGTCCTGACCGTCGCCATCGTCTGTGCCTGACCATCAGTGACTTCAATCAAATCTCCCTTTTTGATAAATTTGGCACTCTCTTGCTGAATTCTTCCCTGAATTTCTGTTGCCTCTGTATTGACTAAGCGAACCAGTTCATCACCGATTTTTGCCCATTCCCCTGCTTCCTTGAATCGTTCAGCAACAACACCATTAAATGGAGCCAAGATTGTTGTTCTATTTAATTTATCTCTTGCCTGAGCCAGGCGTGTTTTCTTCATCAAGAGTTCACCGAGCATTTGATCCCTGTCTGATCTCACTTCATCCAGTCTGTTTTTTGCTGCGTTATTTTGCTTCGCTAATTGATTCAGCCTTTCGGCTTCACGATTAAAAAAATTGAGTTTGGCTTCAATTGGAAAAATTTCTGCTCGTGCTTCTTCCACCTGCATGCGAATTGTTGTGTCATCAATTTTGGCGATGATCTCTCCTTCATTTATCTCATCACCCACTTCAACCAGCAATTCGATTCTTCCCTCCACTTCAGAAGAAACTCTGGCATCTTGATGGCTGATGATAGTCCCCGCAATCCATATACCAGGTGCTAAATCAATATTTATAGCATCAACGACCTGTACCGGGACTGCCATGTCACCAGCATTTACAGTTGAACTTATCCCTGATAAAAAAAATAGTGCACTGCAAATGATGCACTGAAATACTTGTGAATACTGCTTCATATCGATACTGTATCCTGATGAATCAAGAAGATCCCGAGTATTCTATTATCGCGAAAATTTGTTTAATGTAAAAGCCATGAAATCAGACTTATCGTCTCTAGTTTTGTTCATATTGTATTTGCTCATCTTTATCTGTCCTCAAGGTATACATGCTGAATCTATTGCTAAAATTAAACACCCAAAGATCACAATAAAAAATGATAAAGGTGACGAATTAATTAAAATACAAGCCGTTGTAGAGCTATCAAGTGTCAGCATTAATGGTTTAAGGATATCTGAGCTTTCCGATCTAGCCTGGGATAAAGATGAAGATTTACTCTATGCCTTATCGGATAATGGCTATTTATTGAGTTTTAGACCTGTATTCAAAAATGGACAACTTCATGATTTACTTTTGATCAATGGATTCGCCTTACATGATGATAAAGGTAAAAAACTCAGGTGGAAAAATTCAGACAGCGAAGGCCTGACCTTGATTAATTCTGAGAATCACGTTCCGGGTGATACTCAATACATCGTCAGCTTTGAACGTCAGCCCAGGGTTATTCAATACAATCATGAAGGTTTTATTGAAAAACAGATAGAAATACCTGAGAAACTTGGAAATATAGTTAATTATAGAAGTGAAAATAAATCACTGGAATCTGTTGTTATTCATAAGCATTATGGATTAATAATTGGAACTGAATATTCTTTAAAGGGAGAAGACAAGAAACAATTAGGTTTTTATACATTGGACGGTAAGTTCAGAAGTTTTCCAGCGCATTTTCCTGGTGGTGCTCTGACGGGCCTTGCGATCACAGAAGATAATAGTCTACTGGCAATAGAACGTACCATTGGTGGGCTTTTTGCGGGGTTCAAGATTGCATTACACCACCTTCACCTCGAAAACGATCATCTTGAGAATAAGGTCATCGCGATATTTTTACCTTCGGAGGGTTATTTTAATGATAACTTTGAGGGTATCGTAAAACATAAGAAAGATTTTTATTTTATGATCAGTGACAACAACAATCACCCACTGAAGCGTACCGTATTAATCTATTTTAAATATGCTCAGTAAAATCAGCATACTTAAATAAGTCATTTCTCGAGCAACCTAGGCATTAACTCAACCAGATTACAGGGTCTGGTCCGATAATCTAGTTGATGATTGATAAGTTCATCCCAGGCAGTCGCACAAGCGCCTGACGAACCGGGAATACAAAAAATATACCTGCCATTTGCGACACCAGCGATTGCACGCGACTGCATTGTTGATGTGCCAATTTGTTGATATGAAATAGCACGAAAGGTCTCACCAAAGCCTCCAATAACCTTATCTAACAGAACCTCGACTGCCTCTGGTGTACCATCACGCCCGGTAACACCGGTGCCACCTGTCGTTAATATCACCTGGATATCATTATTTATGCACCATTTAGAAATAACCGCCCTGATGTGAAATTTGTCATCAGGGACAATTTGCTTTTCAATCAGTCGATGCCCCGCAGTTTCCAGTCTTTTGACGAGCAATTGACCTGACTTGTCGTCGTTTTCTGTCCGCGTATCAGAAACAGTTAATACTGCTATGCCAAGCTGGATGAATTTTCTAGTATTATCTACGGCCATCTCACATATCCTTTTACGATATAATAATATTAGAATTATACAGACCGATGTCTAGAAATAACGAAAAAACTGCACCTATAAGACTCGATAAGTGGCTATGGTGCACACGTTTCTACAAAACAAGAAGCATTTCTACTGCTGCACTAAAAACTGGCAAGGTTATGATTAATGGTGATCGCGCAGAACCATCCAAAATAGTTAAACCAGGTGATATGCTCAATATTCGTAAAGGCCCATATATCTACGCTATTACTGTGCTTTCCATTGCAAAATCAAGAAAATCCGCTACTGACGCATCTCTGCTCTATGAAGAATCCCCAGAGAGCATGAAACAAAGGGAATTACTTGCTTCACAATTAAAAGCAGAGGCTGCCATGTCCCCTTCGTCAAAAGGTCGCCCTAGCAAGAAAGACAGACGCTCAATTATCAAGTTTAGAAGCTCTGGTTAAATTCACACAGGTACAAACCGGAATGGTTCTAGGTATATTCATGAAATTAAAAAATGCCGGGATAAGAGAAATTAACGCATGGGTTTGCCTAATTCTCCGTCAAAAAATTGTTCAGCAAGCGGGTTCCTTTGACGTTCCGAAGATTCTCGTTCCATCACTTCCTGTGTAATTTTATCTTCTGGTAACTGATAGCCCACAGCCATCATCGCCATCGATATATATTGATCAGGAATTGAAAATAGTTCTGCAGCTTTTTCAGCGCTAAATCCCCCCATTTGGTGCACCATTAAACCCATGGTTGTGGCTTGTATGCACAGACTCATACTTGCGGCACCAGTATCATACTGAGACCAACGGTTGAGTTTTTCATTGTGACCAAATATCGTGTTTGCCAGGGCAAGAATTAGCACAGGTGCATTGACCGCCCAGGACTGGTTTCCCTCAGCCAGACACGAATATGCTTTCCCCCAGGCGGCTGCATTAGTTCTCTTGTTACAAACGATGTACCGCCATGGTTCTTCGCCATAACAGGATGGTGCCCACCGTGCTGCTTCCAGAAGAGAAATGATATCTTTATGTGCTATCGACCGTTTTTCATCGTAGGCCCTGCCACTCCAACGATTGGCAATAATTTCATGAATTTTTTCTTGCGTTTCTATTTTCTTTTTAAACATGCATTCAACCTCCATCAGTTGTAATACAGGATGCCTCTAAAAAAAGTAATTTTATCGGCAAGCGGCACCGAGATCTCGTGACCGGTTTTCGCTCGACTTTGTCTGAAAAATTAGCTCCAGACATTTTCACCCGAAGATGTCCTATATTCGTCTTGAGTCGAGTCGACGCCGCTACCGTTAATAATTCATAGTGAATGGCACATTGTACCGTTAAATAATAGATAGAGAATGGCACATCGTACCGTTGATAATTCATAAGGAATGGCACATCGGACCGTTGATAATTCATAAGGAATTTCATATTAAATCGCGGTAATAGTATATTTTTATAGGTGTCCTATAGGGCATAATTGATTATATTGAGGTACTAGAGATTGCACTATTGGGAGCATTAAATGATCGGAAAAGAAATTTATCAGAAGCTATATGACAATATTGGCAATGTAATCAAAGGTCAATCGGGAGCAATACGTAAATTGCTCGCAGCATTTTTTAGTGGTGGGCACGTATTATTGGAAGACGTGCCTGGCACAGGCAAAACGACACTTGCAAAAGCCCTGGCAATATCTATCGATTTTCAATACCATCGGATTCAGTTTACCCCCGATCTTTTACCATCAGATATACTCGGGGTATCAATATTTGATCCGGCAACACAGACTTTTAACTTCCATCAAGGACCTGTTTTTACCAATATATTACTTGCCGATGAGATAAACCGGGCATCACCCCGTACACAATCTGCACTACTTGAAGCAATGGCTGAATCACAAGTCAGTATTGATGGCAATATACTGCAGCTTAATAAGATGTTTTTTGTGATAGCGACACAAAACCCCATCGAATTTCATGGTACCTATCCACTGCCGGAAGCCCAGATGGATCGCTTTGCCATGCGATTCAAACTTGGCTTTGTTAGCGCAGAAAGTGAAGTCATGATTCTTTCAGATCAAAACAAACAACATCCAATTGACGCGCTCTTGCCCTGCATAAGCCATGAGGATGTATTGACATTAAAACAATCATTGCATGTAATCCGTATCAGCAATGAACTCAAGCGTTACATTGTGGATATCATTCGTGCAACTCGTAATATTAAAGGTGTACAACATGGTGCAAGTCCCCGTGCTTCGCTCGCCTTAATGAAGACAGCTCAGGCACTTGCTATGTTTGATGGCAAGGAATTTGTCAGTCCTGATCATATTCAGGAACTTGCAACAACAGTCATTGCACATCGTATTGTTCTTGACCCTGAAGCCTTGTTTTCAGGGGTTACGACGGAAGATATCGTCACCGAAGCACTCGGTAATATCCCCGTTCCGATCTAACTACCTATACTATATATCTCTGACTTACTGTTTCTGAAAACATGATCAGAAAAATAATATTTCGTAGCTTTAATATTATTCATCGACTCAGCCAATGGTCTCGTAAAAAATTGACCTCAGCAGGGACTCTAGTATTTTCGGGTATCATTTTCTCTGCTGTGTTCGGCATTGACACGCGTCAAACACTTTCATTTCAAATATTCTCTTTGCTATTGTCACTGTTGTTATTTTCTTTCCTGTTCAGCTTGTTTTTCAGAGGTCGTTTATTAATACAACGTTATTTGCCAGAATATTGCACAGTAGGTAAAACAATGCAATATCGAGTGAAAATCAAAAATGAAAGCGACATTACACAAGAAGATTTAAGCATTGTTGAAGAGTTAGAATGTGTGATGCCAGAATACTCTGAATTCTTACATCATCTAAAGCTGGATAGTAAAACCAATCGATTCGATCGGTATATTGGTTTCCCCCTATGGTTAAAACTGGTTCAGTTCAAAAGAGGCGCTTCTATTAAAGCGACACCCATCAATAGCATCCCCGCCAAAACAACAAGTAGCACGGTCATCAAGCTTATACCCAAAAGACGGGGTCACATTCATTTCAAACGTTCCGTCCTGCTTAGGCCAGATCCTTTTGGCCTGAGTAATGCTATTAGGAATATTACACAAGCTAATACTGTTCTTGTGTTACCCAAAAGATACAAAGTGCCAACAATTTCATTGCCTGGCATTCGCCGTTTCCAACGAGGCGGCGTGAACCATGCGGGGTCAGTTGGAGATTCACAGGAATTTGTTTCTTTGCGTGATTACCGCCCCGGCGATCCAATCAAAAATATTCATTGGCGTAGTTTTGCTAAACAATCGGTACCCGTCATTAAGGAATACCAGGATGAATTCTTTGTGCGTATGGGAATGGTGCTGGATACCTTTATTGAAAACAAAAACGAGTTGTTATTTGAAGAAGCTGTCTCTGTCGCAGCATCTTTTATAGAGTCGCCGAGTAACAATGACAGTCTTCTGGATCTAATGTTTATTGGAGATGAGGCCCACAAATTTACTTCCGACAGAGGTGTCAGTAACCTAAATCGAATGCTGGAAGTTCTGGCCTGCGTGAATGTCTGTCACGATAAATCATTCGAAAATCTATCTACCCTGGTTTTTAGAAATATTGATTCGCTAAGTGCACTGATGTGTATTTTCCTTGGCTGGGACCAGGCAAGACAAAAATTTGTAAAGAAAATACGTGCCCTAAACATTCCAGTACTGGTTATTATATTGGAGGAGTCATCCGAGATCAAACATGATGCCGGACCTATGGAGGATCAACCCCGACGATTCCATGTATTACATCAGAATAAAATTGAAGATCAGCTACAAGACATCACTTTCTAATGTTTATTCATAAAATAAAAGATTATAAAGCCAGTGCACTTATTATCCTGGCCTTACTCATGTGGGGATGGCAAAACAATGTACTGTTCCTTGCAATCTCATTAGCGCTGCCACTATTGACTGTCCAATGGGTTCATTGGCAACTGGAAATTAGTGATAAAAATTTTAATCGCATCGCAGATCTCACCAGCGTTCTTTTCTTTCTATTTATCGTAATTCAATTTTCAACAAAATCTGCACACGGTATCTTTGCAATACTCGCAGCTTTACCCTATTTGTTTTATCCGCTCATTTTGGCTCAATACCTTGGCCAGGTAGAGAATATCCCCTTACATAGTTTATTCATCAGTATGCGAAAGAAACCAAGCGACAAAAATGAAATAGAGCGGATCAATTTAAATTACCCGTATTTAATGGCCGTTATCATCTCCGCGAGTGCAGGCCTTAAACAGGGAAGTTATTTTTACATCTGTATTGCCGTGCTCGCAGCTCTTTCTCTATATTCTATTCGCTCGAGAAGAGTGAAAATTTACACGTGGATTACATTGCTGGCATTATCAATTAGCATGGGCTATGTGATTCAGAATGGATTAAGGATAGCCCAAAGCAAGTTTGAAATAATGGCATTAACATTTATCGAGCAATTGATGTGGCGAAACAGGGACCCTGATAAAACAAGAGTAGCATTTGGTTATATCGGCAAACTAAAATTATCAGACAAGATACATGTACGCGTTCAATACAATGAGACATTGATTGAGCCCCTGCTATTGAGAGAAGCAAGCTATACTAGATTTAAATTCGGCCTCTGGATCAATGATGACTCGGGGTTTCAGTCGGTTGATCCTACGAGTGAAAAGGAATGGATACTTGATGAATCAAGTGTAACAGCAGGAAAGACAAGACTAAAAAAATACACCATAAGCACCTATTTTAAGGCTGATCAGGGCGTTATTCCGCTGCCCCATGGGACGTATAAAATTAATAATGTTCCTGCAACTGAAGCTGAATTAAACCAGTTCGGTACGGTAAATTTGGGGATGAAACCGGGTTGGGTTCGTTATGATGCGTATTTCGATAATGAGATGCTGGGCGAAACCCCAGGTGAAGCCGACTTAACCATACATAAGAATTACCAGTCCGTATTGATGAAACTCGCAAATGAACTGGATCTTTATTCAAAAACACCCAATGAAGTCATTCGAACCGTAGAACAATTTTTCAGGGAAAATTTCAGTTACTCTTTAGAACAATACCGTAGCATGAGAGGGAAAAATCGTTTGGAAGATTTTCTCTATCACCGCCGTGAAGGTCATTGCGAATATTTTGCCACAGCAACAACCCTCCTGCTGCGTGCTGCTGGTATCCCCACTCGTTACACAGTAGGTTATTCAATACAGGAATATAGTTCACTTGAAAATCAATATATTGCTCGTGCCAGAGACGCTCATTCATGGGCAATTGCTTATGTTGATGGTGAGTGGATAGTTCTGGACAATACGCCAGCCATATGGGCACCACTCGAATCTGCAGATGAAAATTGGTGGCAACCAGTATCCGATCTCTGGTCATGGCTGGGTTATTCAGTTTCAATCTGGAAAGACTATAGCAAAGACAGAAATAATTTCGCAATACAAATCATGCTCATTATAGTAATCATATATTTCTTCTGGCGCTTGTTTACCGACTCTCGCTTTATAAAGATAAGACAAACTACAGCATTGCAAAAGTCCAAAATGAGCGTTCCTGGCTCGGATTCACCACTTTACAAACTGACTAATCTACTTGAAGAACGTGGATTAAAAAGACTTAACGAAGAAACCTTAAGTACATGGTTCTTACGACAGGAAAATAATTATCAACAAAAATCACTCCTGACATTACTTGACCTACATTACCGTTACAGATTTGATCCTGTTGGTTTAACAACGGGAGAACTTGAGGAATTTGAAGATCATGTAGTCAGGCTATTAGATAGCCCATATCCTACTCAGCAATGAGCATTCCCACATCGCCTTCGAAGTACAGGAATGTTGCTTAAATTCACTGTCCATTTTTCCCAGTATGCCTCAACCTGACCCCGTTTCCCCTGCTTCCTGTATCCTGTTTTCAACTACCCCCTCTTTTCCCTTCACCATATTGAGCAGTAGCTGCAGCAATATCACCACCGTATTGTTTAAAATTTTTAATTACAGCATCAACATATGCCTGGTTTTTAAATGGCCCCTGAGGTGATGATGTACATTCAGTCCAAACATTGAAAGATGCAATTCCTCGTAAAAAACCAAAAAAGGTCATATTCCAGCTCAGGATATCGGTCCCCATCTGTACATTTTTATCCGGGTCATATAATGAAGCGCATCCTCCTTCTGCAGGCTCTTCACCTATCCATCCCTCAATTATTTTTTTCGATGGGCAGGTCACCTGCATTAATCCTATGGCTCGCATACCTTTTTTATCAACGGTTTTTACTGCCTGTGGATCCAACTCGGATTCCTGTTGTGCGACTGCTTTTATCAGCTGCCAAGGTACACCCGTCCGATCAGCATGTTTTACGAATATTTCATCCAGATTTATGGTATTCATAATATCTCTTTTTTTGTTATATGAACTTCTAAAGGAAAGTGTAGCAAGGTAATCCGTTTTAGCAATTACAACAGACGCCGACTAGAAGATCTTGTCGGTTTCAATTTAAAAGTGCACCACTAATTGACTAAAAGAGGACATGACGTTCCTGGTCGATAGAATGAGGTTGAAGCGAATTAAAAGTATCAATGCCAATTTCATGCCTACGTATATTAATGACCAATCATGCCTATTTGACCCCAGAGACAGCAGAAGGGATCTCCCGAGTAATGCAATCGGTTGGCAGGCGATATGTACGATATATCAACTAAACATATAAAAGGCCGTACCTTACGGAAAAGTCGACATAAGGTGAGTCTAATTAAAACAAACCGTTATCTTTTGACCTGTTATCACTATATTGAGCCCTTTATAGATATAAAATAGTCCCTGCAATGTGGTCATAAGTCTATTTTTACTAAATTCCAGAGTAATAATACATAATTATTCTCGCCATCTACCCTGTATCTAGTTTAATAATCACCAGAAAACTTCAAGTCGTCCTTCAACAACCCTGTTTTCAAACTCACTCAGTGGACGATCCCCCTTTTCAATACATTCTCCATTCCTGATATTAAATTTCCATCCGTGTTTTGGACAAGTGAGCGTACAGGCGTCCAGGGCAAGCTCAGGGATATTTGTCGCCTGATGCGGGCAACGACTATCAAATACTTTAACGTCCTTGCTCTCAATATAAATAAACAAGTTTCGACCATCGGTATGTACATTCACAACTTCTTTATCTTTTAATTTTTCGATCGCGATCACATTGTGCCAACTTTCCTTTAGTCCAAGCGATTGCGGATTGAATTCTGGGATATCCATTTCCAGTATAATATCCACGGCCCATATTATTTTGGTCAAGCCCAGGGTGGGAAATGCAAGGAACAAGGCATCAATGATTTCATCAGCTGTTACACCTGCCTGTAATGCCCTTACCAAATACTGGCGCAATCCTGTTTCCGTCTGATTATCCACTTTTGTAATCACCGTAATAATAGCGCGGGTCTTCGGATCCAAATGCTCTCCCGCTTGCTTGACGAAAGCAAAATAGGATTTCATTACATCTGGACGAACCTTCATTAAATAATTTAGCGCATCACTCATTAGGCAGCCTCTATGAATTTTTTTTCATCTTTACTGGGTATTTCCTTACAGGGTTATTATATAGATCTTCTACAATGAAAGTTTCCACTAGCTTAATGTAATTTGTATGAACATAATATGTATTTGAGGATCATTCGTCGGGATTAATTCTTCTTTATTATTGAATAACAAAGACTTCCACACAAGTTTTTGCACAGGAATTCTGTCGATCACAAGCCCTGTTATACGGCTTTCTTTTTGTGTGCAAGCATTACCGTTACCTTTCTGAAAACACCGTAATTTTACATCAACAACCGGTGCGCCTGTAGTTTTATCTACGAGCTTGAATGATGATTCAATAAAGTCCACCACCAGGTATTTCTTTAGCCCGTATAAACCAAAGTAGTCTCCTGTTACAAAAAAGACCCGATAGACTGAGTACAGTGATCAGGAATATCAAGCTTA
>CAYRXP010000003.1:0-21340 GCA_964428145.1 uncultured Enterobacteriaceae bacterium | reverse complement strand
TTGTCAAGAGGGTCAACGCAGTCCATGGGCATTGACAAGCTAACCCACAGGGCGTTGCCATGGCATCCTGCAGCCGCGTTGCAACACTTGGGAAGGGAACAACCATTCCCGACACACTGCGCCTTGCTGCGCGAAACCACGGCAACGCTGAAACCAACAATATCAGCTGGACGGAGTACTAGGCTTCACAAATTGAGCTTGATTCCTTTAATTCTGCCCTCATTTATAGATAAGACTTTTCTATTCAGAGTAAAATTTAATGCGGGCTGATAAATTAACTTCAAAATTTCAAATGGCACTGGCTGACGCACAGAGCCTCGCTATTGGGCGGGATCATCAGTTTATTGAACCACTCCATGTCATGACTGCCTTACTGGATCAGGAGGGGGGCAGCCTTAGACACGTATTAAGCACTTCCGGGATGAATACCAACCTATTACGCTCACAACTGGGTAAAACTTTAGATAATTTACCTCAGGTGAGTGGTGCGGCCGGAGAAGTTCATATTTCCAAAGATCTGGAGCGTCTATTAAACCTGACAGATAAATACGCCCAACAAAGAAACGATCAATATATTTCGAGTGAATTGTTTGCCCTGGCTGCTATTGAAGGTAAAGGTGAGCTTGGCAGGTTGATGCAATCCTGCGGGGCGGAAAAACAAAATATTGAAAACTCCATTAATCAAATTCGTGATGGTCAGAATGTTAATGATCCAAATGCAGAGGAAAACCGTCAGGCCCTGGAAAAATATACCATCGACCTTACCGAACGCGCTGAGCAAGGCAAGCTTGATCCTGTTATCGGCAGGGATGAGGAAATCAGACGTACTATACAAGTATTACAAAGACGTACTAAAAATAACCCCGTATTAATTGGCGAACCTGGTGTCGGTAAAACAGCCATTGTTGAAGGTCTTGCACAAAGGATCATCAATGCTGAAGTGCCCGATGCTTTAAAAAATAAACGTTTGCTTTCACTGGACATGGGATCGTTGATTGCTGGTGCAAAATTTCGTGGCGAATTTGAAGAACGCCTTAAAGCTGTCCTGAATGATCTTGCAAAACAGGAAGGCCAAATCATTTTGTTTATCGATGAAGTCCACACCGTAGTCGGTGCCGGCAAGGCTGAAGGTTCCATGGATGCAGGAAACATGCTTAAGCCCGCGCTGGCTCGTGGTGAATTACATTGTATTGGCGCGACAACCCTGAATGAATTCAGGGAAAATATTGAAAAGGATGCCGCCCTGGAAAGACGCTTCCAGAAAATTCTGGTTGATGAACCTAGTATTGAGGATACCATCGCCATCTTGCGTGGATTGAAAGAACGTTATGAAGTACATCACAACGTTCAAATTACGGATCCTGCTATCATCGCTGCAACAAATCTTTCGCACCGCTATATCACAGACAGGCAACTTCCAGACAAGGCCATCGACCTTATCGATGAAGCAGCCAGTCGCATTAGTATTGAGATCGATTCCAAACCTGAGTCAATGGATCGCCTCGAAAGGCGTCTGATTCAAATGAAGATTGAACGTGAGGCGTTAAAGAAAGAAACCGATGAGGCGACAAAAAAACGCTTGAGCCATCTTCAACAGGATATAGAAGAAATTGAAAGAGAATACTCAGACCTTGAAGAGATCTGGGTAACTGAGAAGGCTGCCCTGCAGGGCTCACATCAGAGTAAAGAAAAACTGGAACGTGCGCGTCTGGAATTTGAGACAGCCAAACGAGCGGGTGATCTCAATCGTCTCGCGGAACTTCAATATGGAATTATCCCTGAACTGGAAAAAGAACTTGAGCGCTTGGAGCAATCTGAAGTTCAGAGTACAAAATTGCTGCGCAATAAAGTCACAGAAAACGAAATTGCTGAAGTTGTTTCCCAATGGACCGGCGTCCCGGTTTCCAAAATGCTTGAAGGTGAAAAGGAAAAACTCTTGCATATGGAAGACTTTTTACACGACCGAGTGGTAGGACAGGAAGAAGCTATCACCTCAGTTTCAAATGCCATCAGACGTTCACGCGCTGGATTGGCAGATCCCCATCGGCCTAACGGTAGCTTTATGTTTCTTGGGCCTACCGGCGTGGGTAAAACGGAATTATGCAAGACATTGGCAGAGTTTCTGTTTGATACAGAAGAGGCACTTATTCGGATTGATATGTCCGAGTACATGGAAAAGCATGCGGTGGCGAGGCTCATCGGTGCGCCCCCTGGATATGTCGGATACGAACAAGGAGGCTATCTCACCGAGGCAGTCAGGCGCAGGCCTTATAGTTTAGTGTTACTCGATGAGATAGAAAAGGCACATCCTGATGTTTTCAATGTATTGTTACAGGTGCTTGATGATGGACGCTTGACTGATGGCCAGGGTCGAACTGTGGATTTTCGCAATACGGTAATAGTCATGACATCGAATTTGGGCTCAGAAGAAATTCAGGCACTGTCTTCAGAACCAGGAAGTGAAGAAAACAAATACGAAGACATGAAAAATACTGTCTTGAATATCGTCTCCGGACACTTCAGACCTGAGTTTATTAATCGAATCGATGATATCGTGGTCTTTCATGCACTACAGAAAGATGAAGTCAGAAAAATTGCCAATATCCAGATAAACCATCTGAGGAAACGTCTGCAAGAACTGGATCTCCAGTTACAGATATCAACTGCTGCACTGGATCTATTGGGCAATGCCGGATTCGATCCTGTTTATGGTGCAAGACCTCTTAAAAGGGCGATTCAGAACCAACTTGAAACACCATTGGCGCAGGAGATATTGTCAGGAAATTTTGCTGCGGGTGAAACTATCACCATTGATGCGAAAAATGGCGTATTCATATTCAACAACTAATCTTCGAACTATAGCTACATTTTGACTCATCTTGTTGCGCAGCAATAAGCCATGGGGAGGCAATAACAAGCTTTCAAACTAATCTTCAAGCAACCTGTTTTGTGGTCAAATATAGGTGTTCCTATTGGTTTTTGTGTAGAAATATCACCAAAACTGTTGGCTATTTTCTCCATATAATCTAATATTTAGCCGTCAATCCTTTGAAACAAGCTGATAATTAAAAAATGGCCGTCACAACAAGTAGTATTCAATTAGGTGGTCTGGCGCGAAAGTTGGTACTTGACGGCCTGCTCGAGCAGGAAGCAGCCCAACAGGCGCACCAGGATGCACTCAAAGAAAAGGTGCCGTTGGTAACCTATCTGGTCACAAATGATATTGTCCCTGGCGACAAAATTGCACTCGCCGCATCACAAGAGTTCGGCATACCCCTCATTGACATAGCGAGTATCGAGATTGATTCAGACGTAACCAAGTTAGTCAAAGAGGACCTTGTGCAGAAACATCATGCGCTGCCTCTATTCAAACGCGGTAAACGCTTGTATCTGGCTGTTTCAGATCCGACAAACCTGCTGGCACTTGATGAAATTAAATTTGCTGTTGGTATGAATACAGAGGCCATCCTGGTCGAAGAAGGTAAGCTTGCCAAGGTCATTGATAAAGCACTGGAAGATGCAGAGGACAGTCTGGGTGACATGGATGATGATGAATTCGATAATCTGGATGACCTCGAAGTTGCAGAGGATGGCGCAGATAAAGCTGAAGATGATGATAGCGATGTTGACGATGCTCCTGTTGTACGGTTTGTTAACAAATGTTTACTCGATGCCATCAAAAAAGGTGGATCTGACCTGCACTTTGAACCCTATGAAAAATATTATCGTGTTCGCTTTCGTATTGATGGTGTATTAGAAGAAGTCGCCAAACCCCCGCTTTCACTGACGAGAAAGATTGCGGCACGTATCAAGGTCATGTCACGAATGGATGTCTCCGAACGACGCGTCCCTCAGGATGGTCGTATCAAACTAAAGTTATCCAAATCCAAGTCCATCGATTTTCGTGTGAGTACATGCCCAACCTTATTTGGCGAGAAGGTCGTGATGCGTATTCTGGACTCAGATGCTGCTGCCCTACAGATCGACCAGTTAGGTTATGAAGATCACCAGAAGGAAGTGTTCCTGACCAACTTGCATAAACCCTATGGCATGTTTCTGGTCACCGGCCCAACGGGTAGCGGCAAGACCGTCTCTTTGTATACAGGTATCAACATCCTCAACCAAATAGACATCAATATCTCAACTGCAGAGGATCCTGTCGAAATCAATCTCCCCGGTGTGAACCAGGTACAGATCGATGAAAGAACAGGCATGACCTTTGAAAAAGCTTTAAAGGCCTTTCTTAGACAGGACCCGGATATTATTCTCGTTGGCGAAATTCGTGATCTCGGCACCGCAGGTATTGCAGTCAAGGCCGCTCAGACCGGCCATATGGTGATGTCAACATTACATACCAATGATGCACCGCAGACGTTGACACGATTACAGGATATGGGCATCCAGGCCTTTGCTGTTGCCACCAGTATCAACCTGATTACCGCACAGCGCCTGTTGCGAAGAGTACACCCAGACTACAAGAAGGCCGTGGAATTACCCAAAGAAGTGTTGTTGGATGAAGGTTACACGGAAGAAGAGATCAAAGAGGGATTCACATTATTTGAACCAGGTGACGGTGGTGAGGATTGCCCCAGTGGTTATAAAGGTCGGGCGGGGATATACCAGGTCATGTCTATCTCGGATGCAATGAAAAGATTGATTATCGAGGGTGCTAATGCAGTACAGCTTGCAGATCAAGCTGCGGAAGAAGGAATCTGGGATATCCGAAAGTCAGGCCTGGCAAAGGCAAGACAGGGTGTTACCAGTCTCACTGAGGTCAACCGAGTCACTGTCGAATAAAGGAACAACCATGGCTACAGCAAAAAAAGAGGTAATGTTTATATGGGAAGGTAAAGATAAACAGGGAAAAGTTGTCAAAGGAGAACTTGCTGGTCAAAGTGATGCTCTGGTTAAGGCAAGGCTCCGCCGACAGGGGATAAACCCTCTAAAAGTTAAGAAAAAACCCAAGCCACTTTTTGGCGGCGGCGGCGGGGGTAAAATAACGCCCAAGGACATTACCATATTCAGCCGCCAGTTAGCCACCATGATGTCAGCTGGTGTGCCACTGGTTCAGTCTTTTGAAATCGTTGGCCGAGGACATGAAAATCCTGCTATGCAGGAGATGATTCTAGGCGTTAAGGCTGATGTGGAAGCGGGTAATAGCTTGACAGATGCGCTAAAGAAAAGGCCTCTGCAATTCAATGAACTCTATTGCAACCTTGTTGAAGCCGGTGAACATGCAGGTATTCTGGAAGCCATCTTACATAAACTCGCAACCTACATGGAAAAAACGGAAGCAATAAAATCAAAGATAAAGGCTGCGCTGTTCTATCCAGCTTCTGTGATTGTCGTTGCATGCATTGTTGTCAGTATTCTAATGATTTTTGTGATACCGCAATTTCAATCATTATTTGAAGGCTTTGGGGCCGATTTACCCGCATTGACACAATTTCTGGTCGATACGTCTAATATTTTTGTCAAATGGTGGTGGGCGATGTTTGGTTCTGTTGGTCTTGGAATTTATGGACTCCTGCAATTACATAAAAGATCGAGGGTTTTCGCTCAAGGAATGGAAAGGGTCATGCTCAAGTTACCTGTACTTGGTGTGGTCTTGGAAAAGGCAGCAATCGCCCGTTTTGCTCGCACATTAGAAACCATGTTTGCTGCCGGCACTCCCCTGGTTGAAGCAATGGTATCGGTGGCTGGTGCCTGCGGTAACATTGTTTTTTATAATGCATGTATGAAGATTAAAGATGAGATTTCCACGGGGACCCAACTTCAGCAAGCCATGCGTGACACAGAACTATTTCCGAATATGGTCGTACAAATGGTCGCCATTGGTGAAGAATCAGGTTCAATCGATACTATGCTTGGTAAAGTCGCAGACTGGTATGAGCAGGAGGTTGATGATGCTGTCGATGCATTAACCAGTCTTCTGGAACCGGCCATTATGGCGTTTCTTGGTGTTGTCATTGGTGGCATCGTTATTGGTATGTATCTACCTATATTCAAAATGGGTCAAGTGGTTGGATAAAACCAGGCACAACCTAAAGATAAACTCGGCCATTATATTCAGAAATTTAATCAGGACACTTCCGCTTGCTGTGAGCGAAAGTATCTATGTAGCTGGCTGTTTCTAATTACTCTAGCCAATGTTACTCATACAATTTTTTCAAACTCAACCTATCTTTTTTGTTTTCGCCATGACGTTGCTCGGGATGTGTATCGGGAGTTTCTTGAATGTTGTTATCTACCGGTTACCGAAAATGATGGAGCAGGAATGGCACGAACAATGTTGTGACCTGCTGGAAATAAAGAATGAAAATGTAACGGGGCAGCAGAGAGTAAATTTAATTTTCCCTGGCTCAAGCTGCCCTGCCTGTGAGCATAAGATAACTGCCCTCGAAAACATACCTGTCATTAGCTATCTTTTCCTGAAGGGTCGTTGCAGCTCATGTAAAGTAAAGATTTCTCTTCAATACCCCATCATTGAAATGTTTACAGGCTTTGCGACTGCTTATATTGCGTGGCACTTTGGTTTTAACCTGCAGACCTTATTTGCAGTTTTACTTACTTGGGCACTTATATGTTTAAGCATAATTGATCTGGAACACTCCTTACTGCCAGATAATATAACGCTCCCTTTCCTGTGGTTGGGTCTGGCCTGTAACATTTTTGGTATTTTCACTGACATCTATTCCAGCCTTATCGGGGCCATGCTTGGTTACAGTGTTCTCTGGATCATATTTATGAGTTTCAAAATAATTACCGGCAAAGAAGGTATGGGTTATGGAGATTTCAAACTTTTATCTCTTTTGGGGGCCTGGTTTGGCTGGCAATATTTACCTCTTGTTATTTTGTTATCTTCGATCGCTGCATCTTTAATTGGTATTGCAATGATTATCTTTCGAGGTCGAGAGAAAAGTGCTGCTTTCCCCTTTGGGCCATATCTTGCCATTGCAGGATGGGTCACCTTAATCTGGGGTGAAGAATTAGTTGGAATTTACCTGAATAGTTTCTAGTTTAATAAGTAAAATGGTTTTAAAAATTGGGTTAAGTGGTGGTATTGGTAGTGGAAAATCAACTGCTTGTGAAATATTTTCAGAGCTTGGCGTCCCTGTCATCGATGCGGATATTATATCGCATAACGTGGTTCAAGCTGGTATGCCCGCGCTTCAATTAATCAAGGAAGAGTTTGGCGAGGACATAATTACCAAAGATGGCCTTCTAGACAGGAAAAAAGTACGAAACCAAATATTTACAAACGAGACTTACCGTAAGAAATTAGAAAATATCTTACACCCAGTCATATACGAGAAAATTGCACATGAGATTGAAAATATCAACTCGTCATATTGCATCATTTCCATCCCACTCCTGTTAGAAACAGGTGCCTTAGATATTATTGATCGGATTTTAATCATCGATGCGTCCAGGGAATTGCAATTATCGCGCGCTTCGGTTCGCGATAATGCAAGCTTGAATGATATCGAAGGAATCATTCAAGCTCAGATACCCCGTAACGTGAGACTTGCTACTGCCGATGATATTATTAACAATGAAGGTGATATCGAAAATTTGCGTAAACAAATTTATGATTTACATGAATTTTATAAAAGTATTTAATCTAGACTTGTTGCCTACAAGGCACAAGTACAGGACAATTGGCGGTTAATATTTATCAATAACGGGCAGTTACGTGGAAAAAAATACCACTTATGAGCAACCATTGAATGAACGTGTACGCACTTTCCTGCGCCTCGAACATTTATTTGGAATTGCAGATCATCACAGCTCCCAAGACAGTCAATGGGATAACAGGATAACCATTTCAAGCTTGCTAGAAATTCTCGATTTAATATCTCGCTCTGACATAAAAAGTGACTTAATCAAAGAGTTGGAACGCCATACAGCTACTCTGAATGTATTAAAAAGTAACCCGGGTGTTGATCTTCAAAGACTTAATGATATTTTAGATAATATTAATGTTTATCTTGCTACATTGCGAAACAGTGACTTCCACCCCGGTCAAAATCTTAAACAGGATGAGTTAACTACATCAATCAAACAAAGAATTTCTATCCCGGGCGGAACCTGCAATTTTGATCTCCCTGCTTTTCACCACTGGCTATATAAACCAGCTCATTCCAAAAATGAAGATTTGAAAATATGGAGACAGGATCTTTCAGTCATACAGGATTCTCTGGCTATCGTGTTACTCATGCTTAGAAACAGCACAACACCTGTGATTGAAAATGCCGAATCGGGTTTTTATCAACAACCCATTGAATCCAAGCTATCCTGCCAATTAATTCGTGTCCTCCTCCCCAAAGATTGCAACTATTTTCCTGAAATAAGTGGAGGGAAGCATCGATTCACAATACGTTTTATGGAGCAATCTTCGACAGCAACCAGACCTGTACAGACCAACAACGCTGTAGAATTTGAGCTTCACTGTTGTATTTTATAAAGAAAACAATTAAGTGTCCTGAGTGTGGGAAATCAAATGAATATTCTCCGGCAAATAAGTATCGTCCCTTTTGTAGCAAACGCTGTAGGCTAATCGACCTTGGCGAATGGATTGAGGGGAAATACAGACTTGAAGCAGAAGAAAACTATCACACAACAGATCCTCAATCAGGAGATGCGAATACAAAGCATTGAGTTAGTTATTCATTTTTTACAAGCATCCATATCAATCGGATATTTATCCAATGCCTGTTTTATGTTTTTCCGACTCCAGACACCACTCAGAACAGAAATTCCCTGAGCTCCACCAATCCATGATTTTTCCATATCTTCAGCCTGCATACCTCCTAAAGCATAAATTGGGATAAGTAACGGCTCCACAAGGCTTTTGAATTTGTCCCATCCCAATGGCTTCGCCGCTTGATGGCTTATTGTCCGATTCACCGGTGACAAAACTGCAAAATCGACATCTATATTGCATGCATGTTCCAATTCTCTGGAGTCATGGCATGATGCTGCCACTAGGAAATTATTGTCGAGCGGCCGCTCATTGAGTTGCATTAACCTTCTACTGTTAAGATGAACGCCGTGGGCAGCAAATTTTATTGTAACTTCTGGTGAGCTATTCATAAGTAAGCTGGAATCGCTGCTTCTACACATTTCAAGCAGTTCTGTGACTAATCTTTGATACCTGCCAAACTGTGAATCATCACTGAATCGTAACTGAAACAAACGAACCCCGGCAGAGATACATGCTGCAAAGGTTTTGATGTAATCTTCGAAATCACCTTCAGGCTCAGGGCAGATCAAATAAAATTCAGGTAATTGTACGGCCTTGATAATATGTTTGTTGGCTTCTGGAAAATCACGTTTATACAATTCTGAGATATCTACCCATTCTATTGTTTGACCTTGCCGACCATAACACCCATTGTTGTCCAGTAAATCTGAGTCCCATGAACCAACTTGCCAAACATCAAGCAGCACGGAATACGCTTCATAGTCATGATATATTTTGATCAAGGGATGTGCTGAATTTACAGTAAGAGCGAGTTCTTCTTCCAATTCCCTCGATAATGCTTTTCCAACTGTTTCTTCTGGCTCCAGCTTACCTCCTGGGAATTCCCATAAATCAGCCTGTTGTACATTTGATAATCTGCGAGACAATAACACCTGATTTCTGTTATTTCTGATAACACCTACTGCAATATGCAAAAAATCATCAGGTATCATAAATAACTATTACGAACGATATTCGGAATTAATGCGAACATACTCATGAGAGAGGTCGCAGGTCCAGATAACAGCACTTGCGCTTCCTCTGCCCAGGAAAATGCGCACTATGATTTCTTCCTGATTCATCACATGCTGACCCTCTGTTTCAGTATAGGTCTCCGCCCTTTGTCCTCGCTCAACAATTTTTACATTATTGAGTGAAATTGAGATTCTTTCAATATCAAGATCAGAAAGATCAGATCTACCGATTGCAGCTAGTATCCTTCCCCAGTTTGGATCGGAGGCAAAAAATGCTGTCTTAACCAGTGGTGAATTTGCAACAGTTAATGCCACTTCTCTACATTCTTCCTTTGATGCCCCATCAATCACATCAATAGAAATAAATTTAGTCGCACCTTCGCCATCTCTGACAATGGCCTGCGCAAGATAAACACAAACTTCAAGCAATGCATTTTTAAATAACAGGCCTGAACCTTCATCAAAGGATTTTATTTCGGCAACACGGCTCTCTCCAGTTGCAACCATAAAGCAGGCATCGTTTGTCGAAGTATCACCATCAACACTAATACAGCTAAATGAATCTTCTACCACGTCATTCAGTAGAATCTGCAGCAGAGACACATCAATATCTGCATCCGTTGCAATATATGCGAGCATTGTTGCCATATCCGGCCTTATCATGCCAGAACCTTTGGCAATTCCCGTGATTGTTATTTCACCATCTGGCAGATCTAACTTTCTCGATATACCTTTGGCTAAGGTATCTGTTGTTAAAATTGCGTTCGCAACGGACAGCCATACATCTTCTCTTAGCTTGTCAACCAAGGCTGGGATTGCATTTTTTATCTTTTTGACAGGCAAGGGCTCTGCAATGACACCTGTTGAGAAAGGTAAAACATTTTCAATACTGGTACCTACATAGTCAGCCAAATGCCGACATACATCCATAGCAGCCTCTATTCCTTTCTCTCCTAAGCCTGCATTTGCGTTACCTGAATTAATTAGACAAAATTTTGAATTTCCATTTTTCAAATGATTTTTAGCGACAATAACGGGAGCTGCACAAAAAGCATTTTGCGTAAAAACAGCAGCGCAGTTTGAATTGCTGCCAAATGAGATAATCGCTAAATCTTCTCTTTTTTCTTTATAGATCCCGGCAACGCAGGCGGCCACTTGCACACCCTTAACGGGCAGAAGTTCTGATATCTTTCTTAAACCTACTGCCATAAAACACACCAAAGTTTAACTATTTATTTTAATTTTCCATGACATTGTTTGTATTTTTTCCCCGAACCACAAGGACAGGGCTCATTACGTCCAATCTTTCTCTGTCTCCGCACAAATGGTTCCATCCCCATACTTTCTGGCCTGTTCGTTGGTTGATTCCCCAATGCATCCGGAGATGCGGCGTGGTTAAATTTCATGTTCTGAGGTTTACTTCGCTGTTGCTCGGCTGCCTCTACATCTTCCTCTGTTCTAACCTGGACCATCGAAAGAAAAGAAATTAAATCATGTTTTATATTCTCAAGCATCAATACAAACATTTCAAAGGCTTCACGCTTGTATTCCTGCTTTGGATTCTTTGCAGCATAACTTCGTAGATTAATCCCCTGACGTAAGTGATCCATCGCGATCAAATGTTCCTTCCATTGTCTGTCCAGAACATCCAGCATCACCTGTTTCTCAACTCGCCTCATAATGTCGGAACCAACAAGAGCTTCCTTTTCTTTTGCTGCCTTCTCTACACTTTCCAGTATCTTATCTCTAAGCGCTTCTTCATCTAACGAGTTATCACTTTCAAGCCAGGCTGTAATGTTCAGATTTATGCCAAGATCATGTTCGATCGCCTCAGTTAAACCATTCAGATCCCACAATTCATCTACACTACCAGGAGGTATGTATGTGCTGATAATTGCACTTACCACATCTTCACGCATTGCATCGATATTTTCCTTCACATCATCATCCAGAAGCAGATCATTTCTCTGCTCATAAATCACTTTGCGTTGATCATTGGCGACATCATCATATTCGAGCAAATGTTTTCTTATATCATAGTTATGTGCTTCTACCTTTTTTTGCGCATTTTCTATTGCACGACTTACCAATGAGGATTCTATTGCCTCGCCATCTTCCATACCAAGTTTTTGCATGAGAGAAGAGACTCTTTCCGATGCAAATATACGCATCAGGTTATCTTCAAGTGAAAGATAAAACCGGCTGGAGCCCGGATCACCTTGGCGTCCTGATCGCCCTCTTAGTTGGTTATCAATACGTCTCGATTCATGGCGTTCCGTACCAACAATATGTAAACCCCCACTGGCAATGACTTCCTGATGCCTTTTCTCCCATGCTTCCTTAATTTTTCCTATTTCGCTTTCATTTTGCTCAACTAACTGTTTGAGTTCAACACCCAGATTCCCTCCAAGCACAATATCTGTGCCACGACCAGCCATATTGGTCGCGATAGTGACAGCACCAAGCATCCCCGCCTGTGCAATAATTTCAGCTTCTCTTTCATGTTGTTTGGCATTGAGGACCTGATGATTTACCCTCTCTTTTTTGAGTAAATCAGACAGATATTCAGATACCTCAATTGAAGCGGTACCAACAAGCACGGGCTGACCTCTATCTTTACAGTCCTTAATGTCTCTGATGATTGCATCAAATTTCTGTTTTGACTTGAGATATACTGCGTCACTTGCATCATCACGAATCATTGGCATATGTGTTGGTATAACAATCACTTCCAGGCCGTAAATGTCCTGAAATTCAAAGGCTTCGGTATCTGCTGTACCGGTCATCCCCGACAACTTTTCATACAACCTGAAATAATTCTGATAAGTAATTGAGGCCAGCGTCTGGTTTTCGTTTTGAATTGGCACACCTTCTTTTGCCTCTATTGCCTGATGTAATCCATCAGACCAACGTCGACCTGACATTGTCCTACCTGTAAATTCATCAACAATGACTATCTCATTGTCTTTTACTATGTAATCGACATCCTTCTGAAATAAGGCATGGGCCCTCATTGCAGCATTTAAGTGGTGCAGCACGCTGATATTAACAGGATCGTACAAGCTCTGTTCTGAGCCAATGATATTTTCGTCACGAAATAGTGTTTCAACATACTCATTACCCTCTTCCGTGAGATAAGCCTGTTTCGATTTTTCATCGACACTGTAGTGACCAGGTCCGTCCTCTTCTTCCTGTTTTTCCAATCTCGGTATTATCTTGTCAATGCTGATATACAAATCCGATCTGTCATCAACTGCACCAGAGATAATTAATGGTGTTCGTGCCTCATCGATTAAAATTGAATCTACTTCATCAACGATTGCATAGTTTAATTCTCTCTGTACACGACCCTCTTGACTAAAAGCCAGATTGTCTCTCAAATAATCAAAACCAAACTCATTATTCGTGCCATAAGTGATATCTGCCTCATACGCTTTCCTTCGGTCTTCCTGACTGATGCCCGTATATATCACACCCGTTTTAAGACCCAGATATTCATAGATATTATTCATCCACTCCGAATCACGCTTGGCCAGATAATCGTTGACTGTAATCACGTGAACGCCATCAGCTCTCAAGGCATTGAGGTAGGCAGGCAGTGTTGCAACTAATGTTTTGCCCTCGCCGGTACGCATCTCCGAAATTTTACCGTCATGCAGGACCATGCCTCCCACCAGCTGCATGTCAAAATGCCGCTCACCAAGTGTTCTCTTTCCTGCTTCTCGGACCAGGGCAAAGGCCTCAGGCAACAGATCTTCAAGGTTTTCTCCCCGCGTAAGTCGATCACGAAATCCTGCAGTTTTCAGTGGAAACTCATGATCTTGCAGGGCAATAAATTGCTCCTCCAGATCATTTATCTCTTCCACAACCTTGCATAATTTTTTAAGCAGACGCTCATTACGACTTCCAAATATTTTTCTAACTAAACCAATAACCATTGTGATTTCTATAAGCTTGTGAAAAGCTCTCTTTACCGCCTGGAGTGATAGACCTTAAGGGTGACAAAAATGAGTTGTTAATTTATTGAAACAAACTTTCTGGGATTGACATGCTTGCCATTGTGTTCAACTTCAAAGTGTACATGTGGTCCTGTTGAACGACCTGATGTACCCATTACCGCAATGATTTGTCCTTTTTCTACTTTATCACCTACAACAACAAGATTTTTTTTGTTGTGCGCATACCGAGTCACATAACCATTACCATGACTGATTTCAATCATGATTCCATATCCGGCATACCTGCCTGACCATGTCACGATCCCGGTTGCAACAGATGTCACCTTTGATCCTAATTTTCCGGCCAGATCGATGCCCTCATGAAAATCTCTTCTGCCAGATATCGGATCAGTTCGCCAACCAAACAATGATGATGTCCAGCCACCAGTGACTGGACTCCCCTGTGGAAGGATTTGCGATTGGATATTACTATTCATCAACATGGATTCTATCGCTGAAAACTTCTCATTTCTATCCTCAATCCTCTGACTTAAGATTTTTAATTCCTCAATAAAATCAACTACATCTAGAGAATTTTGATCCGTAATCTTTAAAGGTCCACCCATCCCAGGTGGTTCCAGCAGGTTAAACTCAATATCAGGAATATTGGCAATATCAGCTAGGCGTGAACCCAGCGCATCAAGTCGAAGCAAGTGGGCCTGCAAGGTACTTAATCGTGCAGCCATCGCATCCAGACTTTTCGCGGCATTCCTTTTGGCACTATCTACACCGGTTTGCTGCTTTTCAAACTCTTGCTTCCATTTAATGTCCTTTTGCTCAGTCAGAGCAGAATATGAGGCCTCAGCCTGGTTGAAGGCAATCTTACCTCCAACATGGAAGGTGCCTATTACCGCTATCAGAAATAGTAGCCCAATAAACAGAGACCCAAACAGACCTATTGCGAGTCTGTAGGACTTATTTCTATTCTCCGATATTAATATGAGTTCCATATAATATTATTTTTCTCTATCATAAAACTATGTCTGGCCAAAAAAATCTCAAAACCCGAAACCTTATTGCCCGTCAATTCAGTGAACTTGTCAGTTCCAATGATCAACTCAACAAATTGTACCACCACGCAAAAGATATTTGTGCGCTCAATGAAAAACTACACAAACATATTGCCCCTTCCCTACGTAGTCATTGTAATGTTGCCAACTACTCTGATGAAACCCTTACCGTGAATGCCGACACATCCGCCTGGGCTTCTAAACTACGATACTGCATCCCTGATATTCTTAAATTTGCAAAACTCCAATGCGGACTGACCAACTTAAAAACAGTCCGAGTCAGGGTTTCGCTATTCCATCACAAAACTAATCAATCTAAAACTGGTCAATCTAAATTTTCTGGTACCAATTCCACCAGGAAAGCACACCTGTCAAAAGAATCTGCAGATTTTATCAAAAATATCGCAGAATCAATCAATGATCCTGCTCTTCGGAAATCTATCCTAAAAATCAGTACCCACGGCAAATGACTTGCAAAAATATTTTATATTATGTTGCTGCAATAGGCTGCATAAATGAGATGGGCAAATCTACCTCATCTTCAAAACTGACCAACTCCCATGCTGATTCTATGGCCAATAATTCCCTCAACAATCTATTATTTAATGCATGTCCAGATTTAAAACCTGTAAACGATCCGATCAGGCTATGCCCGAGTAAATATAAATCACCGATTGCATCGAGTATCTTGTGTTTCACACACTCATCCTCAAATCGCAATCCGTCTTCATTCAATATTCTGTAATCATCAACAACAATAGCATTGTCCAGAGTGCCACCCAATGCCAGGTTATTCTTTCGCAACAGCTCAACGTCCCGCATAAAACCAAAAGTTCTAGCGCGACTCACTTCCTTTACATAGGAGGTTGTTGAGAAATCTATTTCAGCCTTACAATTTCCGTCATGAAACATCGGATGATCAAATTCGATGGTGAAACCTACTTTAAAGCCTTCGAATGGTTCAAACATCGCCCATTTATCACCATCCTCAACGCGAACCTTTTCCTTAATTCGCATAAACCGTTTTGGTGCATTTTGTTCTTCCACGCCTGCTGACTGGATCAGGAATACGAATGGCCCGGCACTACCATCCATAATGGGCACTTCATCAGAACTAAGATCAATATAGGCATTATCAATACCGAAGCCGGCAAGCGCAGATAACAGGTGCTCAACAGTTGATATTTTAACGCCGTCTTTAACCAGTGAGGTGGACAGCATTGTATCGCCTACATTTTCTGGTCTAGCCTCAATTTCGACCGGATCATCAAGATCGACCCTGCGAAAAATAATTCCGGCATTTGCTACCCCAGGCCTCAATGTAAGGAAAATCTTCTTACCGGTATGCAGACCAACCCCGGTGGCTCGTATTACATTTTTAAGTGTACGTTGCTTTATCATTGATTTTATTGACCTTTATTATATATCTGTCCCTGAATCCCCCAAATATTCAGTCTTTCCCCGCCTAACTAACCAAACTTAAATTATGAGGAACAGATTGAACGCACATAGTATCAGGCAATTACATATATTATCAATCCGCCTGACGTCTTAAAAAGGCGGGAATATCCAAATATTCCGAGTTATTTTCAACCTTTTGCGGGTCTATTTCCTTATCCTGGTTACGCATTACTGTTGGGCGATCAAACACCTTGTAATCACCCACCGCAGCATTCTCGACCAATTGAACCCTCGTCGCTTCTTCCCGCGTGGTGTGCCCAAGCCCTGTTGCTACGATTGTGACTCTCATTTCGCCGCTCATATCAGGATCAATGACGGTCCCGACAACAACAGTCGCGTTATCAGAGGCAAATTGTTTAACAGTATTGCCAACTTCGTCAAACTCACCAATTGTCATATCCATGCCAGCAGTAATATTCACCAAAATGCCCCGTGCACCTGAGAGATTAACATCTTCCAGTAATGGGCTGGAAATAGCAGCTTCAGCAGCAACAGCAGCACGATCTTCACCTTGTGCTTTACCTGTGCCCATCATTGCCATCCCCATCTCAGACATGACTGTCCTGACATCCGCAAAATCGACATTAATCAAACCAGGACAAGTAATTAGTTCTGCAATACCTTGTACCGCACCGAGCAGAACATCATTGGCAGCACCGAATGCATTCAAAAGACTAATATCACGACCCAGGACAGCTAATAATTTTTCGTTGGGGATCGTGATCAGGGAATCTACAAATTGCCCAAGTTCATTAATCCCCTCGTCGGCAATTTGTGCTCTCTTTTTACCTTCAAAAATAAAAGGTCGTGTAACAACCGCAACAGTCAATATTCCCATCTCTTTTGCCACCTGAGCAACAATGGGTGCTGCCCCGGTACCGGTACCACCACCCATTCCGGAAGTAATGAAGACCATATCTGCACCATCCAGAACATCCATAATGCGATCTCTATCCTCAAGTGCAGCCTGACGACCAATTTCCGGGTCTGCACCAGCACCCAGACCTTTTGTAATACTCCTTCCCAGTTGTAATAAAGTTTTGGCATCCGAATTATTAAGTGCCTGAGCATCAGTGTTGGCACAAATAAACTCTACACCTTCAATATTGCCTGACAGCATGTGCTGGACAGCATTTCCACCACCACCACCAACACCTATAACTTTGATAATGGCAGCCTGATTGTCAGTATCTATAAATTCAAACATGACATAATCTCCTCATCTAAAAATTAATCTCTAAAAATTACCCTCTAAAAATTTCCTTGAAACCAGCTCTTCATTCTTTCCCACATCCCACCACTCCCCTTTAATGGCGAGAAACCTTCTTGCATTTGCTTGCGGCCAAACAACAATAATCCGACACCTGTTGAATAAATCGGATTCTTGACCACATCTGCCAAACCTGAGACATGTTGTGGCATACCAAGTCTTACTGGCATGTGAAAAATTTCCTCTGCAAGCTCAATCACTCCTTCCATCTTTGAACTGCCACCTGTCATAACGATGCCTGCAGCAATCAAATCTTCAAAACCACTTCGTCGTAGTTCTGCCTGAACGAATGTGAATAACTCTTCATAACGAGGTTCAACTACTTCCGCTAATGTCTGTCTTGCCAGTCGACGGGAAGGACGTTCTCCAACGCCGGGGACATCTATCGTCTCTTCGGGATTTGCCAATTGTATTAACGCGCAGGCATATTGCACCTTGATGTCTTCGGCATGTTGTGTCGGCGTGCGCAATGCAACGGCAATATCATTGGTAACCTGATTCCCTGCAATTGGAATCACTGCTGTATGGTGGATGGCGCCATCTGTGAATACAGCAATATCAGTGGTACCGCCTCCGATATCAACCAGACAAATGCCCAGTTCTTTTTCATCCTCTGTAAGCACGGCGTAACTTGATGCAAGCTGTTCAAGGATCACGTCGTCAACTTCAAGTCCACAACGTCGTACACACTTTATAATATTTTGCGCCGCACTTACCGCACCCGTGACTATATGTACTTTTGCTTCAAGCCTGACCCCGGACATTCCAATCGGTTCCTTAATCCCTTCCTGATGATCGATAACAAATTCCTGAGGGAGAATATGAAGTATTTTTTGATCAGCCGGGATGGCTACAGCGCGTGCGGCGTCAATGACACGATCGACATCACCCATCGCAACTTCATGATCACGAATCGCTACGATTCCGTGAGAGTTAAGACTACGGATATGACTCCCTGCGATACCCGCGAATACTGAATGTATTTCACAACCCGCCATTAATTCGGCCTCTTCTATGGCGCGCTGAATAGAATGCACCGTGGATTCAATATTAACGACAACCCCTTTCTTAAGGCCTCGAGATCGGCTAGATCCTAGGCCAATGATTTCAATATCGTCTTCACTGGATACTTCACCCACAATCGCAACCACTTTGGATGTCCCAATATCCAGGCCAACGATAAGATTTTTATCCATCTTTTTCGTCATTATTATTTAACTCCGCTCTCAATATTTTCAATCGCACGTTGCTTCCAACGAACGGCAAACCCATTTGTATAACGCATATCAATTTCCTTGGCCTGAGATAATTTTTCACCCATATTTTTGATAACCATATACACAAATCGATCAATGCGGCTCTCAAAATCATTTCTGCCCAGCACCACACTCAGTCCACTATCTAAATAAAACTGCCAGGCACGTCGTTCATTCAAACGCAAATGTACGACAGACAGGCCATGGAATTGTTTTAATAAGTTGAATCTTTCCAATAATAATTTCTGGGAATCTTCAGGCCCTTCAAGCAAAGGAAGACCGTTAGGAAACGAATCTTTCTCTGGTGCGAAATAATGGCCTTGATCATTTAACAACCCGGTTTCATTCCATCTGACAACTGCCGTTTGTTCATTGACAACAACCCTCAAACCATCCGGCCAGATCCGATGAACCGAAACTTTCTTCACCCAGGGCAATGCCATCAGTGTGTTACGTATTGCTGCGACATTAATGTTAAAAAAGCCACCCCTGACCTTGTCACTTACTAATTCCTGCATACGACTTGTATCGAGCCGCAGAAACTCACCCTCAATATGAACATGCTTAATGGGCAGTGTGCCCGGTTTCATCATCCATAATGATCCCGCGACAATGACTGTTGCAACCAATACTGCCATCAACCCACCAAGCAAACTGTTGGCGTGTGCGGAATGGTCATGTTTATCAAGACCGTTGCCTGTATTTCCATCCATTGTAAGTATCGCTTGCATAATAAAGGCTCATCAATCTCACAAACTAGTCGCCAATATCTTTAGAGTTAATTCATCAAAATTTATGCCCGCCTCCTTTGCAGACATAGGCACCAAACTATGACTGGTCAACCCCGGGATCGTATTTACTTCTATCAACCATGGTTTACCATTGGCATCTATCATCAGGTCAACACGCCCCCAACCACTGGCATCCAGTGCCTGAAAAGCATCAACTGACAATTTGCTCAATTCATTTTCAATCTCAACATCCAGCCCACTTGGACAATGGTATTGGGTTGTATCGGCAATATATTTTGCTTCGTAGTCATAAAATTCCCGTGGCGTTTCCAGTCGAATCATGGGTAATCTTTCATCAGCTAAAATAGAAACGGTGTATTCGCCACCCTCAACACATGACTCAGCCATCACCCTTTCATCATATTTACGCGCTTGTCGCCATGCGTTTTCCAGCTCGCTCCCTTCCTTCACCTTGCTGGCACCATAACTGGAACCTTCTCTGACAGGTTTAACAAATAAGGGCAGCCCTAAATATTTGACGACATCAACCCAATCAGAATGCTCATCCAGTTCGACGAAGGGTGGCGTAGGAATTTCATAACTTTGCCAAATCTGTTTACTTCGACACTTATCCATCGCCAGAGAAGAGCCAAGGACACCACTCCCCGTGTAAGGTAATCCCAACGTTTCCAACATGCCTTGCATCATTCCATCTTCTCCGCCCCGCCCATGTAGCGCGATAAATACACGATCATATTTTCCCTCTTCCAGTTGCGTCATTACATTTTTCTGAGGATCGACAACGTGCGCATCGATTTTCTGCCTTTGCAATGCATCAAGTACTGCTTGCCCACTCTGCAGAGAAATTTCCCGTTCAGCTGACGAGCCCCCCATCATTACTGCAACCTTTCCGAAGTTCATTGTTTTATCAAAAACCGTTATGACATGCTTTCTCACCAACGATTCTGACTTCAGGAACAAGTTCAATACCATGATCAAGCTTTACCTTTTCCTGAATGAACAGAATTAACGATTCAATATCTGTAGCACTTGCATTTCCTGAATTGATAATAAAATTCGCATGCTTTTCCGAGACACAAGCGTTGCCCACAGACTTGCCTTTAAGTCCGCTAGCTTCAATTAATCTAGCTGCATAATCATTGTCAGGATTACGGAATACAGAGCCACAACTGGCTTTCCCTGTAGGTTGGCTTTCAGCTCGCTGATTTAAAAATGCCTGTATTCGTTCGACACCCTTCCCACCTTCATCAGGTTTAAGTAATAGGTCTGCAGAAATAAACCATTCATCTTCAGGTAAATTTACAGAGCGGTATCCTGTCTCAAAATCCGCTGCTGCTCTTTTAATTCTTTGACCTTGTCGACTGACTGTTTCAACACTGCGAACTATGTTCCAGATTTCTCCACCAAAGGCCCCTGCGTTCATTGCTAGGGCACCCCCCATCGTTCCTGGAATACCTGCCAGAAATTCTCCCCCCGTTAATCCTGATTTCACACTCATTCGTGCGACCTTCGCACAAGCGACCCCGGCACCCACATGCATGTTTGTGCCACCGTAAACACGCAAGTCATTCAATGCGCCAGAGAGGGCAATCACTGTTCCTTTCAGTCCTCCATCGCGCACCAGAAGATTACTTCCCAGGCCGAACCATAAAAGAGGTTCATCCTCAGCCAATTGCCCAAGGAAACAGCAAAGATCATCAATATCGGCCGGTTTAAAATAACGTTCGGCGTGTCCCCCTGTCCTCCATGAGGTATGTTTCATCATTGGCTCATTCAATTTCATGACACCGCGGATCTCTGTTGCCTGTTGCTCACTTTTTTTCATATGATACTTAGGTACAAACACCAATATTCCAGACTGATTTGATTGTTC
>CAYRXP010000002.1:0-23259 GCA_964428145.1 uncultured Enterobacteriaceae bacterium | reverse complement strand
GCATATCAAGAATAATCATGTCATATGTCTTTTGCTCAATGGCGTCTAGAACTTTGTTTCCATTTTCAAAAATATCTGAATTGTGGCCTGCATATTCAAGTATCGCGCGAATAACTTTTTGATTTGTTGGGTTGTCTTCACCAACAAGTATATTCAATGGTTCTGTGTGACCTATTTCTGATTTAAAATTAACCAGTCGGGTGACTTTCCCATTTTCTGATTGATCCACACTTGTCGCATGTAAAGCATTAAAGAGAAGCCTTTTTTCCACAGGTGATTTAAGAATACAGAAATAACCTGAGGACAATAATGTGCTTTGCCTGTTGTAATTCAGGTCACTATGACTTATCAAAATTAAATTTGTTTGTTTTGATAGTGGGTTTGTGAATATTTGTTGTGCGAATGTATCAATATTATTTCCCAGGCTTTGATGATCAATTAATGCAACATCATACGGTTTCCCATCATCCACAGCATTCCTTAGCATGACAAAAGCATTTTCTTTATTTTTGGCATATTCCCATTTGAAATTCCAGTCTGTCAGATGTTTTACAAGTGATGCATGACGGTTCCCTGTTGTCGCTATCAATAATATGTTTGGTGAGCTCGAGATAATTGGTTGGTCGTGAAAATCATCTGGTAACTCAGCTTGTTTATTGTATTCCAGTTCAAACCAGAAAGTGCTTCCCCGATTAGCCTCACTATTAACACCAATTGTACCGCCCATGAGTTCAACAAGTTTTTTTGAAATTGCAGTACCTAGGCCTGTGCCACCAAATTTTCTGTTGATTGATTGATCAGCCTGAATAAATGTTTCGAATATATTCTTTTGGTCCTCTATGGAGATGCCTATTCCCGTATCAATGATTTCAAATCTTAATTTTACGAGATTTTCCTGCGATGAGATTGTGGTTAGATTGACCTCAATGGAGCCTTTTTCAGTAAATTTTGTCGCATTGCCAATAAGATTGATCAGTACCTGGCGGAGATGCATGGAATCTCCATTCAATCTGAATGGCACGTCTGCTGCAATATGGAGTTTGCATGAAATGCCCCTGGATTCTGCCTGGGGGAATAGCATCTTAACAATGGAATTAATCAATTCATGTAGATCAAAATCAACAATTTCGAGCTCTGTTTTACCAGCTTCTATTTTTGATATGTCAAGGATGTTCTCGATTAATGCAAGTAGTGTTTTGGCAGAGGATTGTATTGTAGTGACAAATTCTTTCTGATCCCTGGTCATCCTCGTTGAACTAAGCATATCACTCATGCCAACAACACCATTTAATGGTGTGCGGATCTCATGGCTCATACTGGCAAGAAATTGACTTTTTGCTTTGTTGGCCTTTTCAGCCTGTTCTGTAGCAGTCTGTAACCTTTTGAGTAGTGAAGCAATATAGATTGGTAAGACAGTTAAGGCCATCAATAGGCCGACGCCCAGGAATAATTGCTCAGACCAGAATGGGCTTAAATACATCACAATTGAAAAGCCGATAATGCTCAGGCACATACTGATAAATAGGTAATTCTTTCCGTAACGGAAACCATTCCCAAAAGTTGTCCAAAGGTAAACCAGAAACAGGGGGCTGGCCGCCTCGCCTGATAAACTCATTGCCACGGTCGTCGTGCCCAAATCA
Source organism: uncultured Enterobacteriaceae bacterium (assembly GCA_964428145.1). Classification (GTDB taxonomy): domain Bacteria; phylum Pseudomonadota; class Gammaproteobacteria; order Eutrophobiales; family Eutrophobiaceae; genus SMWN01. The sequence goes on along the minus strand of CAYRXP010000002.1, from coordinate 21,619 downwards.
GCCAACATACCTATCATACGTCGTAGGTGATTATCTTTGGGTTTTGCGATTGCCCAAAATAAAATGCCCAGTGAGAATGGAATTGCAAATAAATATATGACAACCACGGTTTTACTCAGCAGGTCATTGAAGTAGCAAATCATTGTATATAACACAATGATGCTGCAGTTTATTAATCTGACTACTGCTTGCTCACGTTCTGTAGAAAACGTTATGTTTGATGTCTGTTTGCCTGGAGATTGCATTTAATCTTGTATTTCCTCTTCCTGAATTTCTTACCATAACTTCTTGTTATGATAGATATTTCTTATTTATCATTATCTTTAAAGCTTTCTATAGTTTCATTAACCTTTTCTTTCTGTGCAAAAAAAGCGTCTACACACTGAGGGTCAAAATGTTCCCCTTTTTCATTGAGGATATAATCATATGCCTTGTCAAGTGGCCAGATTTCTTTGTATGAACGTTTAGTGATGAGTGCATCGAATACGTCGGCAACTGCAGTTATACGCGTTTCGATAGAAATCTCATCTCCTTTCAAACCACTCGGGTAACCACTCCCATTATATTTTTCGTGGTGATGCAGGGCAATGTTAGCACCCATTTGTAAATAGGGAGAGGGGCTGTCTTTCAGAATTTCGTAGCCCATGCGACAATGTCCTTTCATAACCTCAAATTCTTCCGTTTCCAAAGGACCTTCCTTAAACAAAATACTATCGGGTATGCCTATTTTACCGATATCGTGCATATTTGAAGATATTTCAAGCATTTCTCTTTTTTCTTTATCAAAGCCTATTTCTTCAGCGATAATACTGGTGAACTTGCCCATACGAATCAAATTCCGACCTGATATTTTGCCCTTGAATTCACCTGCCCTGGCAAGTCTTGCAAGGGTTTCCATTTCACGTAAAAGTATTTGGTGTGTTGCCTCTTTTATTTTGACTTCAAGTGAACTCGCATGATTTTTGATAACTAATCGTTGTCTTTGCATGGTAAGTAGATTACGACAACGTACCTTGCATTCGTGTGGGTCTACAGGTTTTACTAGAAAATCAGTCGCACCCGCTTCCAATGCTTTATAAAGGGCACCTTTATTATCAAGTGCTGTGATGATAACGATGGGTATATCTCTACAATTAATATTGGTTCTCAATCTTTCTATAAATTCCACACCATCGATATTAGGCATTTTATAGTCGGTTAATATCAAATCGGGTGCCGAAGATTCTGCTTCTACAAGCGCATCAGCTGCATTATCAAAACATTTCACATTAACATCGTTACCAATGGTCTTTGCAATATTTTCCAGAATAATGCGACTCGTAGTCTGATCATCAACGATAAGCACAGTGCTTTTTGTAGACTGAAGTTCAGAATATTTAATAATTGAAGTCACTCACTCATCCCCGATTCTAATATTGTCTGTTTAGGTGGTTATCAATGTGGTGATTAAAATTTCTTAAGGAGGACATAGACAGCGCCCGTGCCACCATCATTTGGTGGCGCTGAGCAGAATGCCAATATCGAATCGTATTTCTGTAACCATTTATTCAGTTTATTCTTTAAAACAGGTATTTTATTTACCGAACCGTGACCTTTACCGTGAATAATTCTAATACAACGACGGTTTGTTGACTGACAACGGGAAAGAAAACCATCTAATTCTTTTTTAGCAATACTTACGGTCATGCCATGCAGATCAAGTTCGGACTCTATTGCATATTTGCCACGACGTAGCTTTCGCATGATTTGTTGTTGTACACCTTCTCTCTTGAAAAATAATTCGTCGCCTATCTCTATATCGGGGATATCAAACGGATCATTCGCCATTTTATTTAATGCATCTTGCTGACTGAGGATTGTTTGATTTGGGACAGGGGGAGGCCTAGGTGTAACTAAGTTAATACCATCGTGTTCTATCTTGTCTACTTCACCTATTGCCTGACGGAATAGCTCGCTATCTTGCCTGGAGATGTCTTTAGTTTTTGCCATAACTGCCCACAGCACTGTAAAAATAGCGTTAGTCTATACCAGACTGGAGGATAAAGGGAGTATTTTAATAAAAATATTTAATGAAATAAAGTACTTAAAGAATATAACGTATCTAATTCATCAACTAATCCAGTTGCGCGCGTTATAAAACATTCTCATCCAGGGCCCATTTTCAGCAGTCCAGTCATCGGGCAACCATGAATATTGTTTTTTCAAAAATGCTCTTTCCGGATGTGGCATCATAATAGTGAAACGTCCATCGTTTGTTGTAAAACCCGTCTGACCCTTAGGAGAACCATTGGGGTTTTTTGGGTACATTTCAGTCACGTCACCCGCGTGATCGACATATTGTACCGTTGCAATAGCCTTGTCTGCAGATTGCTCATTCAGATGTTCAACTTGCCCTTCACCGTGAGCTACAACAATTGGTAGTCGGGAACCATGCATGCCGGTAAAGAATACGGAAGGGGAATCGAGTACTTCTACCATCACCAGACGTGCTTCAAACTGTTCAGACACATTGCGACTGAAGACAGGCCAGTGTTCTGCACCAGGAATGATGTCTTTTATGTGAGAGAACATCTGGCAACCATTGCATACGCCCAGGCCGAAGGTATCTTGTCTTTCAAAAAACACCCGGAATGCATTGCGTGCCGTTTCGTTGAATAAAATAGAGTTTGCCCAGCCTCTGCCTGCACCCAGAACATCACCATAGGAAAAACCGCCACAGGCGACCAGTCCTTTAAACGAATCAAGAGATAATTCGCCTGTAATAATGTCACTCATATGCACATCAATGCATTCAAAGTCAGCGCGATGAAATGCTGCAGCCATTTCAATATGACCATTAACACCCTGTTCGCGCAGAATAGCCATCCTGGGTTTTATACCGGTATTTACGTATGGTGCATGTACTTTTTCATCTGCATCGAAAGTAATTTCTGCAAACAGGCCTGTATCGTCTCTGTCAAGCAGTCGATCATATTCCTGTCTGGCAGAGACAGGGTTGTCTCTTATAGATTGTATCTTGTAAGTTGTTTCTGACCATGAACGATGCAAAGAAAATATATCTTCCACGAAAATGGTTTTGTTATTATCAATAATTTTTAATTGGCAATTCTGATTCAGCGTACCAATATCATGAATATGATCTTGCAGAGATTCAGCATCTTTAAATAGATCATAAACTTGATCCAAATCTTCTGTTCGTATTTGTATGATGGCACCCAATTCTTCATTGAATAGAGCGGGGATCGTATCGCCTGCGAAATCCAGATTGAGATCTAACCCTGACCGCGATGCAAATGCCATCTCACACAGACTAGTAAACAATCCACCATCAGAGCGATCGTGATATGCCAGGATGATGCTCATTTCATTCAACAACTGAATCGATCTGAAAAACACTTTAAGGTCATGAACACTTTCAACGTCGGGTGTTTCCCCGGCGATACTTTTATAGACCTGTGTCAAACAGGAACCGCCCAAACGATTTTTACCGAGACCTAGATCGATGAGTAACAATCGTGTCTCACCTTTGTCCGTTTTAAGTTCAGGCGTGAGTGATTGACGAACATCAATGACAGGTGAAAATGCCGATATTATTAATGAAAGTGGCGAAGTAACCTGTTTTTGTGAACGCGTGTCGGAATCTTGATCTGACCACACCGTGTCCATTGACAGTGAATCTTTACCAACCGGAATGCATATCCCGAGACTCTGGCATAGTTTACTGACTGCCTGAACCGTGTGGAAAAGTTTTGCATCTTCATTGCCTTGTTCGCAAGCTGCCATCCAGTTGGCAGAAAAAACGATATTTTCCATGTCGAGAATTCTTGCAGCTGCGATATTTGTCAGCGCCTCACCAATGGCCATTCGTCCGGAAGCGGGGGCATCGATTAATGCAATTGGCGCACGTTCACCAATGGCCATTGCTTCTCCTGTATAGGAATCAAATGCGCTGGATGTGACGGCGCAATCTGCAACAGGCGTCTGCCATGGTCCAACCATTTGATCACGAGCAACCAGACCGGAGATAGTACGATCACCGATGGTGATTAGAAAATGTTTATCTGCAACGGCAGGTAAATGCAACAGACGATGTATCGCATCCTCGAGTACTATGTCATCGGTTTTGAATTCAGTATCAATATGCTCATCTGTATGAACTTCTCTTTGAACACGCGGCAACTTGCCAAACAATATGGATAAGGGTAAATCGACTGCCTTGTTGTGAAATAATTCATCATTCAGAATGAGTTGGTCTTCCTTGGTCGCCTCGCCAAGGACAGCGAAAGGTGCCCGTTCACGTTCACAAAGACGATTGAAGAGTGCGATGGCATCAGGGGCAATGGCAAGGACATAACGTTCCTGAGATTCATTGCACCACACAGCCATGGGTGACATGCCTGGTTCATCATTTGGAATCTTGCGTAATTCAAATATTGCACCCCGGTCACTGTCATTGACCAGTTCCGGGAGTGCATTTGACAAGCCACCTGCACCGACATCGTGTATTGATATAATAGGATTTGACTCTTTCAGTGCCCAGCAGGCATCAATCACCTCCTGACATCGACGTTCCATCTCCGGGTTGTCTCTCTGCACAGAAGCGAAATCAAGATCTTCTACACTCTCACCTGAGGCCATGGATGATGCGGCACCGCCGCCCAGTCCGATAAGCATGGCCGGACCGCCAAGGACAACGAGTTTTGCACCAACAGGAATGTTGCCTTTTACAACATGAACATCCCGTATCATGCCGTAACCGCCGGCGAGCATAATAGGTTTATGGTAGCCACGAATGATATGACTCTTTGTTTCTTTTTGTTCATAACTGCGGAAATAGCCGGCCAGAGCTGGTCGGCCAAATTCATTATTGAAAGACGCCGCACCGATGGGACCTTCCAGCATAATATCCAGAGCAGAAACAAGTCGATCAGGTTTGCCATGGTCGACTTCCCAGGCCTGATAAAAATCGGGGATTTTAAGATTTGATACGGAAAACCCGGTCAAACCCGCTTTGGGTTTTGCACCCCGACCAGTAGCAGTTTCGTCTCTGATTTCGCCACCTGAGCCTGTCGATGCCCCTGCGTAAGGTGAAATGGCGGTGGGATGGTTATGGGTTTCTACCTTCATCAAGATATGAACGTCTTCCTGACTGACTTGATACTGATGTGTTCCCGATTGGGGGAAAAACCTGGATGCTGAATAACCCGTGGTGACGGCAGAATTATCACTGTATGCAGATAACACCTTACCAGGATTTTTCTCATGCGTTTGTCGAATCATATCGAAGAGCGAGTTGTTTTTTTTCTCTCCATCGATTGTCCATTTGGCGTTAAATATTTTGTGGCGACAGTGTTCGGAATTGGCCTGGGCAAACATCATTAATTCGACATCAGTGGGATTGCGGCCCATCTTGATGAAATGTTCTAGCAAGTAGTCAATCTCTATCTCCGAAAGTGCCAGGCCCATTTCGATATTGGCCTGTTCCAGACTGGTCCTACCCTGTGTTATTAGTTCAATTGTTTCCAGTGGCTTGGCATCTGATGTTTGAAACAGCATCTCTGCTTCCTCGATGTCATCTATGACTATTTCAGTCATACGGTCGTGAAGCAATGGTTTAATCTGCTTGAGGTCTGTTTTATTGATTACGTAGCCATCTATTCCTGAAAGCGTCCAGCCAATGCCTCGTTCTATACGTAAGATATTGTCCAGACCACAGTTGTGAAATATGTCAGTTGCTTTGCTTGACCAGGGTGAAATTGTTCCGGGTCTCGGTGTCACTAATACGAATGAACTATTGTTTTTTTCATTACTTTGGGCTGTATTCTCTTGCTCAGATGTCACCAGGATAGTATTCATCTGATTAATTTCATGACTATTAAGTTGAGTACGAGAATGAACAAAATGAATAAACTGACACTCCAGAGTTTGGATGTCAGGCACCTTCTGTTTTAGGGCAATAAGTAATTTATTCAGTCTAAATTTGGAAAGTGCGGTCTTGCCGCGAAGAATATGCATCTAATTAAATAATGATTAAATAAAACGTAAATTCGTGTGTAGTGGTAGTTGCTATTTTATTTCATCTACTTTAATCAATACAGTGCGTATTTCCTGTCCACGGTGACTGGAAGAAGCAAAATTTTGACGGTTACCCTGATTAAAGCTTTGCTCAATCCCGCCTAGCTCCATCCACTCGCCTAATCTGCCGGTCACAGTGGTTTCAATGCCCTGCACATTTGAGGTGGCATGATGATCCGGTTGTACGCTGGATAAATCAGTAGCTGCAATCAGTGTTACCTGGTCACCGTTGAGTCTTGGCAAAACATAAAAACCTGAACGTACTTCGTGATAATCAGTTGATTGATTCACAACAACGCCGTCTCTGGTGACAAAGGTGGTAGATGAGTCAACTGGAATAGACTGTCCCTGATTGATAAATGCTGGGCGGCCCTCCAGGGCCTGGACTTTGAATGTATTTCTGTTATCACTTTGTGAGGTCGAATCTAGCGTACGATAACGAATATATGAATCTTTATCTCCGGCTATCACTGTCAAGCCTTCGTTGGAGTGATCATGACCAGCGTTGATTTGCACGTCATCGGATGCGTATTTTCCGGACAGTGTGTTTTCGCGGAGATTAAAGTTGCCACCGACATTTTGTTTGACGGTAATCATTAATCTTCTTGGAGCGTGATCAATGCTTTTGAGGATTCGTTTGATTTCAGCAAGATTTGAAGGCGTTGTTTTGATAATCAGTTGATTATTCATTCCAGTGACTGTCCCACCTGGGGTGACCAGCGGGCGAATAATGTGTACCACATCATCAACCATGCGATGCTGAAGCGGGATGACTTCCAGCTTCATATTTTCCGCCAGGGCGAATTGCGGCAGTAGCAAAACAATGCAAACAATCAGTTTGTGAAATCTTTTGCTGTAAAAACTTGTCATAGAATCATTTTTCTCAAATCTGGATCAGGTGTTGCCAATTCCCACATTTCTGCAAATTGTTTGAGTGAACTATTGGCTTGCCGCCGGTCTTTAAAGTTTAATGTTCCTTCGTAGCGCTCACCATTTTTTCTGTGAATATAGCCAGTCGCATCTGCCACCATCAGGCACTCGTTATAAGCATCAAAAGAATAATGTGCCTTTCGTAACTCGATAAAGGAGCTTAATTTGCCGGATAATTCAAGCAGGCGATGTCCACGTTTTACGATGGTGTCCGTTTCGAATACGATAATTTGAATCTTCGCCCTTCGATGACGAATTGCAAGATATTTAACGGCATCGGCAAACTCTTTTGTATCGAAGACTACAGGATCCAGTTTTCTACTGATGATATTCAGGGTTCTTTGACATTGCTTTACCATATGATTGGCGGCCAGACTATTTTCAGCGCGTGTTTCGAACTGCAATAATTCGTCTGTCTCACCAAGTCTATAATCTTCAATATCGACCATATTCAATACCTTATTATTTATCTAAAAACATTTTTGCCTGTTGAGATGCATTCCCAACATAATCAGCCGGTGTTAAATCCAGTAAACGTTTTTTTTCTGTTTCAGGGATTTCCAATGAATTGATAAATTGATGCAGCATTTCTGCATTGATAGATTGACCGTACGTGAGATCCTTCAATTTCTCGTAAGGTTTTTCAATGCCGTATCGACGCATCACGGTTTGTATCGGCTCTGCTAGTACTTCCCAGGCATTATCCAGATCATTAGCAATCACATCCGGGTTTGTTTCAAGCTTGGAGATACCTTTCAAGCAGGATTTATAGGCCAATAAAGCATAGGCGATCCCGGTGCCATTATTACGTATGGTTGTTGAGTCAGTTAAATCTCTTTGCCAACGTGAAACTGGTAGTTTTTCAGCCAGGTTAGTCAGTATGCAATTTGATAGTCCAAGATTTCCCTCTGCATTTTCAAAATCAATGGGGTTGACTTTATGCGGCATTGTTGAAGAGCCGATTTCTCCCTCAATGGTCTTTTGTTTGAAATAACCAAGCGAAACATAACCCCATACATCACGACAAAAGTCGATAAGGATGGTATTGAATCTGCTCATTGCCTGAAAATATTCGGCCATATAATCGTGGGACTCTATTTGCGTGGTATGCGGGTTCCATTGAAGCCCCAGATTTTCAACAAAACTTTTTGATAAAGCAGGCCAGTCAACATCCGGGTACGCAGATAAATGTGCATTGAAATTACCTACTGCACCATTCATTTTGCCCAGGAAATTGATTTCATCAATTTGTTTTAACTGGCGACTAAGACGATGTACGAATACACCCATTTCTTTTCCCATCGTTGTGGGTGATGCTGTTTGTCCATGGGTCCTCGCCAACATGGGCTGATCGGCATACTTCACAGTGAGTGCTGTGATGGCATTAATAATATCGCTAAGCGCGGGACGCATGACACGTACATGACCCTCCTTGAGCATCAGGGCATGGCTTAGATTATTAATATCCTCTGAAGTACAGGCAAAATGAATAAATTCAGAAACTGCTTCCAGTTCTTTATTTCCTGTAATTTTTTCCTTGATGAAATATTCAACTGCTTTGACATCATGGTTGGTGGTACTTTCAATCTCCTTAATACGTAGTGCATCCGTTTCAGAAAAATTGTCGGTGATTCCATTGAGCAAGGTATTGGCTTCATCAGTCAGGGATGGAACTTCCTGGATTTCAGGCTGATTAGCCAGGGCTTGCAACCAACGGAGCTCTACCTGAACACGGAAGCGCATTAAGCCGTGTTCACTGAATATTGGCTTTAGCTCAGCAGTTTTATCACCATAGCGGCCATCAAGTGGCGAAATTGCGGTCAGGGGAGTCAAATTCATTAATAAGCTTCCTATAAGGTCAATCAGCTAAATGAGTTTCGGATGGGTATTCTATGCTTTTTGTTGTTTATGGGCACGGATTTGCTTGCTTGTGATGGATATTTTCAATTTCGCGCAAAACATCTTTCGAAAGATTAATATCCAAACTCGCAATATTTGATCTTAATTGCATCATATTTGTTGCCCCAATAATGTTGCTGGTGAGAAATGGACGTGTATTGACAAAAGCCAATGCCATTTGCGCCGGATCCAGGCCACTCGCTTTTGCAAGATTGACGTAGGCTTCTGTGCAAGCAATACCAATTTCATTGGTATACCGGGAAAATCGTTCAAACAATGTAATTCGTGCGCCCTCGGGTTTTGCGTCATTGAGATATTTACCACTTAACACACCAAATGCCATCGGCGAATAGGCCAAGAGTCCGACATCTTCACGATGAGCAAATTCCGACATGCCAATTTCATAACTACGGTTTAATAGATTGTAGGGGTTTTGTATTGAGACTATGCGTGGGAACTGTTTTTGGTCTGATAGTCGACAATATTCAGAAATACCCCAGGCTGTTTCATTTGAAAGTCCAATATATCTTATCTTTCCTGATTGCACCAAATCGTTCAGCACTCCGAGTGTTTCTTCGATAGGCACACCGTTTTTTTCAGGCGCGTGATAGTAGCCCAGTTTGCCAAAGTAGTTAGTATCTCGTTCTGGCCAGTGTGGTTGGTAAAGATCGAGGTAATCCGTTTGTAATCTTTTTAAACTGGCATTCAATGCGGCCTCAATATTTTGTTTATCCAGCCGGGCATTTCCATTTCTCAGGTAAGGTATCCAATCTGCAGCAGCACAAACTTTTGATGCGATAATTAACTTATCACGATCTTTTCGTTTGTTCAGCCAGTGTCCAAGATAGGTTTCCGTTCTTCCCTGTGTTTCCTCAATCGGCGCGACAGGATAAAGCTCTGCGGTATCAATAAAGTTAATGCCTTGATCAATAGCGTAATCCAGTTGTTCAACTGCTTCAGCTTCGGTGTTTTGTTCGCCCCAGGTCATGGTGCCAAGGCATAACAAACTTACATTAATATCAGTTCGACCCAGTCGTCTATATTCCATTCAGGCGTCCACACAATATCAGACAAAAGATATCGCATATGATACCTTAAAAAACAATGAAGACATTGACCCTGATTAGACCCGACGATATGCATTTGCATCTCAGAGATGGTGTGCTGATGCGTGATGTATTAGCCGATACTGCTCGGCAGTTTGCGCGGGCGATTATCATGCCCAATCTCAAGTCACCTGTGGTCTCAACCGGGCAGGCATCGGAATATCGAAGACGAATTATTGAAAATTTGCCCGAGCATATTCAGGAAAAGAGTGATTTTAAACCGCTAATGACACTATATCTGACAGAGGCAACGTCAACAGAGGAAATTAGACAGGCAAAACAGAGTGGTTCTGTTCATGCTGTAAAATATTATCCTGCGGGCGCAACAACAAATTCTGCAAGCGGCGTTACCGCCATTGATAAGGTATATCCAGTCCTGGAAGCAATGGCAAAACAAAATTTACCTTTACTGGTTCATGGCGAAGTGACGAGTCCAGATGTTGATATATTTGATCGGGAAGCGATCTTTATCGAGCGACTATTGTGTCCGCTCATGGAGAATATTCCAGAATTACGTATTGTCTTTGAACATATCACCACGAAAGATGCCGTTGATTTTGTCAATGAAGGTCCTGATAGCTTGGCCGCAACCATTACGCCGCAACATCTCTTATTAAATCGTAATGCATTATTTATCGGTGGTATTCGCCCGCACCATTATTGTATGCCTGTATTAAAGGCAGAAGTACATCGACGTGCTGTTGTCGATGCAGCAATCAGTGGCAGTCCAAAATTCTTTCTTGGGACGGACAGTGCCCCTCACGCGAGAGAGGCGAAAGAATCAGCCTGTGGATGTGCGGGAATTTATTCTGCTCACAATGCCATTGAGTTATATGCCGAGGTCTTTGAGAAGTCAGCTTGTCTGGATAAACTAGAAGCCTTTGCAAGTCATCATGGTGCAGATTTTTATGGGCTGCCAAGAAATGAAGGTACAATCACCCTGGAAAAGAAGTCATGGCAGATACCTGAAACGCTTGCATTCGGAGAGTCAATAATCATCCCATTTCGAGCAGGAGAACATTGTCAATGGAAGATAAAACAATAATCAGCCAGAAAGAAGTTAGAACGAAAGAAGTTAGCGAGAAACAAAAAGAAATTGTCTCTGGTCGGTTTCGGGGTTATTACCCGGTCGCTGTGGATGTCGAGACCGGAGGATTCAATTCAGCGACCGATGCGTTGCTGGAGGTGGCGGCAGCAACATTCTCAATCGATGAAAGTGGCTTTTGGACAATGGATGAATGCTTATCAAGACACGTTGAGCCATTTGAGGGTGCCAATCTGGAGCCGGCCGCATTGGAATTTACTGGCATCAATCCTGAACATCCTTTTCGTAAGCAAATTGCTGTGCCTGAAAAGGAAGCGCTACAGGATATTTTCAAGACTGTACGACAACGAATGAAGGCCTACGGCTGTAAACGAGCCATTCTTGTTGGTCATAATCCCTCATTCGATCTGGGCTTTATCAATGCGGCGATCGAACGGTCAGGCATCAAACGAAATCCGTTTCATCCGTTTAGCACATTTGATACAGCAACACTGGGCGGTCTTGCCTATGGTCAAACAGTATTGTCCCGCGCTGTCATTGCTGCCGGCATCCATTGGGATCCTGAACAGGCCCACTCGGCACGTTATGACACTGAAAAAACGGCAGAATTATTCTGTAACATTGTGAACCGGTGGGGCAACCCCATAAGTGAAAAACAATAGATTCAGACAGAATATAGGTGTACCTGGGTCTATGCTGATACTAGAATAAGAATTCAAGTAAGAAATGTTCTATCGTGGGAATAAATTATGCTAGAAGATGAAAGTACGTTAGATACACAATTACTGTACAATTTAAGCCTTTTCCAGGGCCTTGATATTCCAACTGCCAGAAAATATCTGGATCATGCGGAACATCATATACTGCCCAAAGGCGAGATATTGCTCTCACCGCGTACTGAGAATACTGATCTATTCGTTGTGTTGAGTGGGTTATTATCAGTTCATCTGGATTCACCCAATTCTGACCTGATTGCAACAATCAATGTTGGTGAATGTGCGGGGGAGATGTCACTGTTTGATGCAGGCACACCATCAGCCTATGTTGTCGCGGCGGATGATTCAAGAATCTTAAAAATGAGCGGTGAGATGGTCTGGGACATGATTGATCATTGTGAAGGGTTTGCTAAAAACTTTCTTCATTTAACTTCAAGCCGCATGCGTATAAGTAATTTTACCATGTCAAATAGTCGTAGGATTCAACAGCATTATGAAAATAAGGCGAATGTTGATGCGCTGACGCGGTTGCATAATCGACGATGGATTGATCTTAATCTACCGCGAGCATTAGAGGCCTGTGTCGCAGAAAAAATGCCATCATGTCTGATGATGCTCGATATTGATCATTTTAAAAAATATAATGATGACAATGGACATTTGGCGGGAGATGCATGCTTGAAAGCAGTCGCAGAGGCCATAAGAATCAGCATTCGTCCAAGTGATATGCTGGGCAGATTTGGTGGTGAAGAATTCGTCATTCTGTTGCCTGATACTGATCTTGCGACCAGTGAAAGTATTGCAGAAAGAATTAAGGATGAAGTTGAGAAAACAGAAATTATAGGTAACCGGCTTGAAGACCTGCCTTCTGTGACGATTTCAATCGGCGTGACTCAAGCGAAACCTGATGCTTTCTATGAGGATATATTCAAAGCTGCAGATGGTGCACTTTACAGGGCCAAAAACAGCGGTAGGAATTGTATTTGTTGTGAGAAGTAATTTTTCCTGAATTTACTTCACGGGAGTTTTTATTCTCATAACCCATTGTTTTGTTTATCATTCTGATCAGATATGAGAGAAATCTACTTTGGTGATTTTCGAATCTATGTTATCGAACATATCAAGGCGATTGAGGCACAAAATCCCGATTATCAATCTACAGAGTGGTTTCTTTTAAGGTATCTCAGCAAAATAGAAAAAAGTTCAAACCCGCCAACAACCCCTGGCAGGGTAGAGGGATGTATGCGTGGATTGATTCGGTTTTATGTGGACATGATTGATGAAGATTCAGCATTGGGTGATCGTTGTAAGAAGGTTTATGCTGAATACAGGAAAACACTACGGTTCAGTCAGGATAAATAATCTTTGCTTTTTCCTCTAGGTTGTTAATCGTGGCACGTGTAATTTCAAGCATTTTCCTTTTGATTTGATACGGTCCAATCAAAGGGGGGACAAAAAAATCAGGAGTCATCTCGATATCCAGTATTATTTGTGTGACTGGATACATCTTATTTGAATCTATTTCCTTAATTTCCCAACGCATCCACCCAGATTGAAAATTATCCAATCCGGGAATGATACGGGAAAATAGAATATCGTCTTTTACAATATGGAATGTCTGGACGTGTCTGATGTTGTAGCACAGAAAGAATACACATATTTCAGTAAGCATACTCACGGTGGTTCGTTCATTTTCTGATTTATTCAGTAACTTGCTTTCTTTTAGATTAGGAATTATCGAGGTGAGATTTTCGTAGTCTGTAATAATTCTTTTAACATTATCAACCCTTGCGTATACAGTAGTATTGGTATGCAGGTGGTATCGATTTTTTTCTCGACTGACCTCGACAGTATTAATATCAGCGCATAAGGAAGGACCAGGTAGCAGACTTAGCACTACTAATATTTTTTTTGATAAATATCTATTCATTAATCATTTCCAATGTCTGGATATCCGAAATATTCTTCAAATAACCGGGCATCATCAAAATGGCGTCGTCCTACAAAGGCAATTGCATGATGCCCCCATTGCCGCATAGCACCCGGGTTTGGGATGCCCATTGGCCAGAATAAATAACGTTCGTTGCGTTGGCTACTTTTTATTATGCCATCTTGCCCAAACAAACTGCGGTAATTCCCGTTATCTAATTTTAATGAGCGCAGCTCCCTACTATTAGCATACTGATAGTTTATGTTCTGTACCGAGCGTGAAGATTCGAAATAGACACGTTCGATATAGTGAGAACCATGTGCAATACGCAGGATGGGTCTGAGGATCGACTGAAAGCCTAATGGTTCTTTTGAAATATCTGGTGAAATAATTTGTGGAATAAAAACAGGTTCATTGATAATTTGAGTTTGTTTGATTATTGTTGCATTCCTTGTTGGAAAAACAAGATGATAACACCCACAGTTATGCATGGTGTCATATAGCCACGGCTTACCATTAGGGAGCAGAGTTACGCGCCAGGTAATACCATCCAGATGACCACCGAGCAAATCAAAAGATGATGTCTTCGGTCGGGAAGGAAACCAGATGATATAGTTTAGTTGCAATAAAATATTTTCGGCGATACGCGTATACGAAAAATGCCGATACACCTTTGGTGAGTGAATGTTAATTTCTGCTTGACCGCTATTATCCCATTCCACAGTCCCAATTCGATCATCATTTGTGACGACATCTATCTCAAAAACTGGTGCGAAACTGTCAAATAGTCTCTTTACATCCTCATCTGCGGGTTCAGGAATGCCCAATGCATTATTGAATGAACTATTTATGATTTGTGAAACCTGCAATGATGTCAGCTGTACCGAATCCGGTGGTGGAGTGTATTGGATCAAACCGCCAGATACGGGTAATTTCCCTAAGGGTAATGCAAAAACACGCCGGATATCTTTATGCCAACGACTGATTCCGGAACGAAATACCAGGGCTGTGATGGGATAAAGTCCAAGCACTCGTTGCCAGGTATTATATTCATCAGGGGTGGTCGCTTTTAATTTTAAATTTTGCTGCTCATCTGGTTCATCAAGATTGACTGCCTTGAGAATATTCGAGCAATATTGCAATGCTTCGTCGATACTCATCCCGGAGGCTTTAATTTGAGAATGGTTAATTTGATTAGCCAACTTTGCCAATTGGTCCCTGGCTGTGCGCGGTAAATTGGCTAGTTCGATCCGCCATCCATCCAACCCCAAGGTGAGGAGATGATTTACCCAGTGGTCTAAAGCCCGGTTAGATAGCTTCTCATGGCGGAAATCTGAAAGAAATCGATTCGTACGCAGATAGGGATAACCAGGTATTCGTCTGGCCTCTGTATCAATAACATTTGCTGTTCTTATGGTTGTTTCGGTGTCTGAGATAAAAGATGTGCAAGTTTTCACTTCTTTATAATTGGAATCCGCTTCATCTTGCATAATGGGCTGTGGCAGAGATGTACATGCACCAAGGGCGATACCCAGCAGCAAAATTGATAATAGATTGAGTTTCAACAGTAGACCTTTAATTCGCGGGCTTGGAATATTTCTGTAGGGGGTAGTTTATCTATAAATGGTGATGCACAAACATAGAAGTACAAACGAAAAAAAGTCTGTTTAATAGCCTTGTTGTTATGCTTAGTTATTGATTTTCCCAGCATTAATTTTTTCTTGCCAGTCTTGTGATCTACTTAACACCATGTTTTCATCAATGGTTGTCAGTGTTCGATTTTTCAAGAGTTGTTTTCCAGCGACCCAGACGTCAGTAATCTGGTTGCGATTGGCTGCATAGACGATGTGCGAGACGGGATCATACAGTGGCTGGGATTCGATAGTATCAAGATTAATCGCAATAACATCAGCGGCCTTGCCTTTTGTTAATGAGCCGGTGATGTGATCAATGCCCAATGCTTTTGCCCCATTAATTGTTGCCATCTCCAGCGCCTGATGTGCGGGTAATGCACTGCTACTGCCAGTGATCCCTTTAGCTAATAAGGCTGCCGTCCGCATTTCACCCAGCATATCCAGGTCATTATTACTGGCGGCGCTATCGGTGCCTAATGCGACATTGATATCTTGTTGCAGTAATTCACTGACAGGGCAAAAACCACTGGCCAACTTTAAATTAGATTCTGGACAATGGACGATATGCACACCCTGTGTACTGAGCAGTGCAATTTCTTCTTCCGTCAATTGTGTCATGTGCACCGCTATCAGACGCGGACTGAGTAATCCGAGATCGTGGAGCCGTTGTAATGAACGTTTACCATGTTGCTCTTCACTTTGGTTGATTTCATCTACCGTTTCATGGATATGCATATGAATAGGGATATCAAGTTCTTCGGCCAATGTATTGATGCGTTGTAGCGGCCCATCTGAAACGGTATAGGGTGCATGAGGTGCAAAGGCTGTGTGAACAAGCGAATTGTGTCGATATTTATCGTGGACCTGTTCACCTTTGACGAGATATTCATCGGCGTCTTTTGCCCATGCTGTGGGAAAATCGATCATGATTAAACCAATCACTGCACGAATACCAGTTTCTACGGCAACTTCCGCAACTTGATCCGGGAAGAAATACATGTCGCTAAAGCAGGTGGTGCCGCTCCGGATCATCTCTGTGATGGCATGTCGCGATCCATCGTTGACAAACTCAGGTCCGATCCACTGTTGCTCTGCAGGCCAGATGTATTCGTTAAGCCATTCCATCAGGGGCAGGTCGTCGGCCAGACCACGGAAAAGGGTCATTGCCGCGTGCGTGTGACAATTAATGAAACCAGGCATCACTGCGTGGTTTTCAAGATGATATTCATCGAAAGCAGAATATTTATTTTGAGCTTTTTCAGTCGGTAAAATGGCAAGTATCTCGCCATCGTTGATGGCAAGCGAATGATGTTCCAGTATATTATTGCCCTTATTGCTATTTGCAGGGTCTACTGGAATAACCCATCGTGCATTGATAAGCGTGTCGATATTCATCCTGTTACCATAGTCAGTGGCCTTAGGATATGAATTGTACGAGAAAAAACTTTATAGGGAGACCTTAATTGTCGTCGAAGATTTGTTCAATCCCCGCAGAACAATTTTCCTGGAACAGGAAACCACACCATGCTAACCCCCGTTGAATGGAAGTCAGAAGGAATAAGCTTGATTGACCAGCGACGATTGCCGCACGAATTACAGGTGATTCATTATGACAATGCTCGCACACTCTCTGAGGCGATAACTAACATGGTTGTTCGAGGTGCCCCTGCGATTGGCATTACCGCCGCGTACGGGGTCGTGCTCGCGGCCAGAGATGCCTATGCTCAATCCCCGGAGAACTGGCGAGATATTATTGAAGTAAATCTTGCCTTGCTCATTGCAAGCAGGCCGACGGCAGTCAATCTGCAATGGGCAATTGACAGGATGAGGGGTTTATTTGTGTCGATTGAGGGTAACCCAGAACCTGCTCTATTGGCAGAAGCAAAATCCATACATGATGAAGATATTGCAGCCAATATTCGTATGGGCGAACTGGGTGCAGGATTAATTGAAGATGAATGTCAGGTAATGACCCACTGTAATGCCGGTGCGCTGGCGACAGGTGGCTACGGAACCGCTCTGGGTGTTATCCGAACCGCACATACGCAAGGCAAGATATCCTCCGTGTTTGTTTGCGAAACGCGTCCGTGGTTGCAAGGTGCGAGATTGACTGCATGGGAACTGCAACAAGACAATATTCCAACAACTCTTTTGACAGATAGTGCTGCTTGTCATCTGTACAATCAGGGGGCTATAAAATGGGTCATTGTCGGCTCAGATCGGATCGCAGCAAATGGCGATGTCTGTAATAAAATTGGCACCTATATGCATGCGGTCACAGCACGACATCATGGTATTCGAATGATGGTGGTTGCACCATCATCAACCATAGATCTCAATGCCAGAAGTGGAAAAGAAATTCCCATCGAACAGAGAACAAAAGATGAAATTTTGAACTTTTCAAACGTTAAAATAGCGCCAGAGAATGTCTCAGCATGGAATCCTGTCTTTGATATTACGCCGGCTGCTTTGATTGACTATATCGTGACTGAAAGAGGCGTGATTGAAGCCCCTGATAACAACAAGATACAACGTGCCATGAGCTAAAAAATCATTCACGGTACAAGGTGCCAAGCGCTAAAAAATCATTCACGGTACAAGGTGCCATGCGCTAAAAAATCGTTTACGGTAAAGTCGCTATTTAATTTAAAATAATCTGTTTTTTACCACTTTTTTCTACAGAGAAGTGGCTAAATGTGGTAAAATTTCGCCTTTTGTGAATGAGGAAAACAAGGGGCAAATTCTTCCATAATCAAGCCCTGATCTTGTATGACTGAGAGTCAAGTAGCGCATTCCGTAAACCCCGTCAATATTGAAGACGAAATGAGACAATCCTACATGGATTACGCCATGAGCGTGATCGTGGGAAGGGCTCTACCGGATGTCCGAGATGGTCTGAAACCTGTACATCGTCGTGTCCTGTATGCCATGAATGTGATGGGTAATGACTGGAACAAATCCTATAAAAAATCAGCCCGTATCGTTGGTGATGTGATCGGCAAATACCACCCTCATGGTGACACTGCGGTGTATGACACCATGGTACGTATGGCACAGCCATTTTCATTGCGTTATGTACTGGTCGATGGCCAGGGTAATTTTGGCTCGGTCGACGGTGATTCACCCGCCGCCATGCGTTATACGGAAGTCCGTATGACACGTATTGCACATGAATTACTGGAAGATCTGGATAAAGAAACTGTTGATTTCGTTTCGAATTATGATGGCTCCGAACACGAACCCACCGTTCTCCCTGCGCGCATCCCTAATTTACTCGTCAATGGTTCCAGTGGTATCGCAGTGGGTATGGCAACCAATATTCCGCCGCACAATTTAACTGAAGTCATTAATGCCACTATCGCATTAATTGGCAATGCTGAGCTGACAATTGCTGAGCTGATGCAGTTTATTCCCGGACCGGACTTCCCTACGGCGGGGTTTATTAATGGTTCAAAAGGTATTCGTGAGGCCTATGAAACAGGTCGTGGCAAAATTTATATGCGTGCACGTACTCACATTGAGTCTGATGATGAGAAGGGTATGCACAGTATTATCGTTACAGAATTACCTTATCAGGTAAATAAAGCACGCTTGATGGAAAAAATTGCTGAACTGGTGAAGGATAAAAAAATTAGTGGTGTTAGGGAATTGCGCGATGAATCGGATAAAGATGGTATGCGTATGGTCATCGATCTACGCAAAGGTGAAGTCCCTGAAGTGTTATTGAACAATCTTTATCAACATACGCAAATGCAGAACGTGTTTGGTATCAATATTGTCGCCCTGGAGAATGGTCAGCCGCGGTTGTTGGGATTGAAGCAATTACTTGAGGCGTTTATTCGTCATCGTCGCGAAATTGTCACCCGTCGTACACGTTATGATTTACGTAAATCAAGAGCACGTGCACATATCTTGGAAGGTCTTGCTGTTTCATTGGCGAACATCGATCAAATTATCGCATTAATCAAAGCATCATCCACGCCTGCAGAGGCTAAACAGGCGTTATTAGAACCAATGTGGGAATCTGGTGTTGTAGTCAAGATGCTGGAGCGGGCAGATTCAAACGCGTCACGACCGGAAGATTTACCTGATGAATTTGGTCTTGTGGAAGGAGGGTATCGACTCTCTGAAGTCCAGGCACAGGCGATTCTGGATCTCAAATTACAAAGATTGACCGGACTGGAACAGGAAAAGATCTTTAAGGAATATGGTCAAATTCTGGAAGCTATTGTCGATCTACTGGATATCTTATCACGGCCGGAAAGACTCATGCAGGTGATCAGAGAAGAACTGGAAGACATTCGAGATCGATATGGTGATGAACGACGGACTGAAATACTTGAAGATCAGCTTGATTTAAGCATGGAAGATCTCATCACTGAGGAAGATGTCGTTGTGACGCTTTCTCATGCGGGTTACGCGAAATCTCAGCCGATTGATACTTATCGATCACAACGTCGTGGCGGTAAGGGTAAGTCAGCGACGAATATGAAGGATGAGGATTTCATAGATAAATTATTTGTTGCCAGTACCCACGATACGCTCCTGTGTTTCTCCAGTAGGGGGAAACTGTATTGGTTGAAGGTCTATCAATTGCCCCAGGCCAGTCGCTTGGCACGAGGCAAACCCATTGTTAATTTATTGCCATTGGAAGGGGGTGAACGGATCAATGCTGTCTTGCCTATACGTGAATTTGTTGAAGATAAATTTATATTCATGGCGACAGCTGATGGAACAGTCAAAAAATGCAAGCTGACAGATTTTTCTCGTCCACGACCCAGTGGATTAAGAGCAATTGAACTGGTGGACGGTAACCAGTTGATTGGTGTTGAAGTCACTGATGGACATCATGACATCATGTTGTTCAATAATGCGGGTAAAGCCGTACGCTTTAAGGAAAGTAAAGTGAGTGCCATGGGACGAACAGCCCGGGGCGTTCGTGGTATTCGATTAGCAAAAGGCCAGAAGGTAAATTCATTAATCGTTGTTAAATCGGAAGAGAGTTCTGTGCTGACCGTCACTGAGAATGGTTTTGGCAAACGAACCGCAATGACGGATTATGCGGTAAAAGGTAGGGGTGGCCTGGGTGTTATTTCCATTCAGACAACGGAGCGTAATGGTGATGTGATTGGTGCTGTTGCTGTCGATGATGATGATGAGATCATGCTCATCAGTGATCAAGGTACTTTGATTCGTACACCCGTGAAGGATGTTTCAGTATTGGGAAGAAACACACAAGGTGTAACGCTTGTTAAACTGGGAGGAGAAGAGCACCTGGTGAGTCTAGAGCGAGTTGTTGAATATAAAGATCCTGAAAAAGGCTTGGTTGATAAAGAATGGGTAGGCGAAGACGAAGAAGAATAGTAATGAAACAGAAGATGAACCTCTTAAAGGTAGTGGACACGCGGGAGAATTATTCAGGTCTGGTTTATAACTTTGGCGCTGGCCCTGCCATGTTACCAAGGGAAGTCATGCAACTTGCGAGAGCAGAATTTCTTGATTGGCATGGCACTGGGATGTCACTGATGGAGATGGGTCATCGTAGTGATGAATTTATGTCAATTGCGGCACAGACAGAGGCAGATCTAAGGGAGATCCTAGATATTCCTGATAACTACAAAGTGCTCTTTTTGCAGGGGGGCGCCAGTAGTCAGTTTGCCATGGTGCCTTTGAATTTGCTTATGGACAAAAAGTCTGCTGACTATTTCCATACTGGCATCTGGTCTGGAAAGGCGGTGATAGAGGCAGAACGATTCTGTAAGGTCAATGTCATTGTCGAGGAAGGTGGACAGGTGATGTCTATCCCTGAACAGAAAACATGGTCATTGAATCTTGATGCCGCTTATGTGTATTACACCGACAATGAGACGATCAGTGGCGTTGAGTTCCCTTTTATACCAGAGGTAGGTGATGTCCCTCTGGTGGCGGACATGACTTCTAATTTGTTGTCCAGGCCCCTGAATGTCTCGCGTTATGGTGTTATTTTTGCGGGAGCACAAAAAAATATTGGTCCCTCGGGGCTGGTGATTGTCATCGTTCGCGAAGATTTGATTGGTTATGCCCCGAAGCATATCCCCAGCATGTATGACTATGCTGTCCAGGCAAAAAATGACTCAATGTACAATACGCCACCCACCTACAGTTGGTATATGTCAGGTCTGGTATTGAAATGGGTCAAACAGCAAGGTGGACTGAAAGCCATGGAAAAATTGAGTCACATAAAATCTGGTAAATTGTATCAGGCAATTGATGAATCTGATTTTTATCACAACCCCGTCGATCCA
>CAYRXP010000001.1:14494-23332 GCA_964428145.1 uncultured Enterobacteriaceae bacterium | reverse complement strand
CCCTGGCCACCATTTACAACAAGTTAGTTCCCCCGGTGGGGAACATCTTATTCAAAGTCATATAACAGCTTTGAAGACAGCCACCCGCTATCCAGCGGGTGGCATCCTGTAAAAAAATCTATATTACTTGCTTTTGAGAGATAGATAACCGAGACCAGCTGTGGCACCAAAACCTGTTCCGGTCTCGATTGCAAGAGGTACCAGCGCAACGCTATCCTTACCGCCACCAATAAGCACTGCTGCACCGAGCCCTATTCCAAAAGCTGCAGATGCTTTGCCGCCGCTATAGGTACCATTAAGCGCGACAGACCAATCAACACTTTTCCCAGTGGATGCCATCACGGTATAAGACATTGATGATTCTGCTGTCCATTGAAGATCGAGACCAAGGCCAATGCCCGCTTCTCCATCGTAATAATCTTCCACACCCCCATGTTTAAATACACAATTAAATGATGCGCTGGAATGGATAAGCAAGTTAACCTTTGTACCAGGAATATAATCACACGTAACCACACCAACTTCGCCTTTGGCATCTTCGGCTTGTACCATTGCGATAGGGGTAAACATCAGGACAAGGGAAGCCAGTAAAGACACGAATTTATTCATATGTAACACTTTCATTGTATAACTCCTCTGTATCATTTTTGGGGATAAAGAAAAACAGCTTATTAAACATCTAATTAATATAAATTTCTACGAATTTGCCTAATTATTAGTTTGATACCTTGAGCATTTCTATATTTCTCGAGCTCATCTAGTGGCAAATCAGTATAAAAATCATATTTGTATAACATTTGATAAATAGACCCCTTTTAAGGGGGCAGGTCACTCGATTACAATAAGCTAGCTGATTTTGATCGTCTGTTAAATGTCGATATTAGAGCAGAACCATCTTCAATTACACTTCGAAGTGCCGTGTACTGGTAAATTAGTTTGGGTCATATTTCCTGCTCAATGAATAACCCCGCCTCGGTGGGGTTTTTTTATTTAATATAACCATCGCGACAGGTTCCGATTAAAGTAAAATAAATTTGATAACATTAACGGAAAAATATTATGCCATTAGTCAACATATCAATATTGAAAGGTAAATCACCGGATTACATCAAAGCGGTCGCTAATGGTGTTAACTCTGCTGTCATCGAGACTATGAGTTTCCCAGTTGATGATCGATATCAAATTATTCATGAAGTCGAGCCTTACTGTTTGCAGTTTCAGAAAAGGACTGAAGATCGGATCATGATGCACCTGATTATGAGAGCAGGGCGATCAAATAAATCAAAACAAGCTTTTTATGCCAAAGTGGTTGAAAATCTTACGGCTGATCCGGGGATTGACCCTGCAAATGTATTGATTACAATTTCTGAAAATCATGATATTGATTGGTCTTTTCGTGACGGTGTCGCACAGTTCGTGATTTAAATCATAGTAATAAGATATTTGTATACCTTTGTCCATAAAGACATTAACGACTACAAACGGGGCACGCCGGATCTTTGTTGAGTTTTGCTGTGTGCCATTCCATATGCAACACATCAAGAAGTAATAACCTGCCCTCCAGTGTTTCGCCGATATCCATGATGATCTTCATTGCTTCACAGGCCTGTATGCTACCAACAATCCCCAGTAATGGAGATATTACGCCATTCGCCGTACACGTTTGGTCCACGTTTGCTTCGGTGTCGTACAGGCATCGGTAACAGGGAGAGGTTTCATGACCACTGTTGAAGACACTGACTTGTGCCTCAAAACGAATCGCAGCACCAGAAACCAGGGGGATTTTAAGCCTGACGCACACTTCGTTGATGACAAATCGAGTCTGAAAATTATCACTACAATCGACAACGACAGTAGCTGATTTTACTTGCTCTTCAAGTGCCGTATCTTCAATTTTATGATCGATAGTTGTGACCTGTATTTCAGGATTGAGTTCAAGGAGATGCTCTTTTGCTGAGTCTACCTTTAACCGACCAATATCATTGGTTGCGTGGACAATTTGCCTTTGCAGATTGGAGATATCAACTTCATCAAAATCTACAAGTACAAGATGGCCAACGCCCGCTGCGGCAAGATAAACAGATGCGGATGAACCCAGTCCACCCAGGCCAATAATGAGCACACGCGAATCTGATAGTCGTTGCTGACCCTCAGCATCTATTTCCGGCAGCATCATTTGCCTGCTATATCTTAGTAATTTTTCGTTATCCATAGTATTTAGGTCAGTGCGCCAGTCGATTTATATTTCAATCTTTGTTCAGAGATTTCGTCCACGAAGTTGCTTTTATTTCACGATTCTCTAGAGCATGATCAACCAGACCGAGATATATGTTTTGTAACCGAAGATGCCATCCAGATGGATTATTGATATTGTCACGTTGGTTGGTCTCTATGAAACAAATGAATTTTATCTTTAATTTGTTAATAAAATTGTCATTTAATTTGATACCTGAAGTTTCTAATAAAGGTTTTATCTTAAGCAGAAGATCATGTAGTGACGTTTGATCCAGATCATACTGGATCACCAGACGGTTCTCTTCTATCTTGCTGTGAAGGATATTTTCTTCAATCTGGATGCATTTTAGTAGTGGTTCTTTCTCGTATTTGGGTATTGTCGTCGCTAGAATCAGTGTGCGTGTTTTTGAATTTTTGTTATTCATTTTTAATATTAATCAAATATCAAAAAATAATTAGTCTGATCTTTGCCCATAGGTAATGCGATCTTGATCAGATAAATCCCGAAGTGTTTTGACCTGCTTAAAACCATTAATCTGGAAGGCATGTTGAACCAGTGTTTTTTGATCATAGCCATGTTCAATCAATAAGAAAGCATTATTGGCAAGATAAACCTTCGCATTTTTAAGAATTATATTAATAGCTTTCATGCCGTCAGCACCTGCTACGAGAGCAAGTTCAGATTCAAACTGAACATCGCCCTGTAATAAATGTTCATCGTTCTGTTTGATATAGGGAGGATTACTGACAATTAGATCGAATGATTGTGAGGGAATGCTTTTATACCAGTCACTAAATAAAAACTGAATGTTGTTCAGTTGATGAGTGTTAGCATTCTCCTTCGCCAGGTCCAGGGCATCTGCATTAATATCTGTTGCTACGATCTTGCTGTTTGGTCGCTCAGATGCAATGGCAATGGCAACAGCACCGCTACCTGTGCCGAGATCAAGTATGCTGAATGACACCTCATCAGGAATCATTCGTAGAGCGGTCTCCACCAGACACTCTGTTTCCGGGCGTGGGATCAATGTTTCCTTACTGATTGCCAGTTCCAACGACCAGAATTCTTTTTTCCCCGTGAGGTGAGCAATCGGGTGCCCCTGACGCCGTTGTTCAATTAGTGATTTAAACAACGCTGATTTGTCATCAGGAATAAGTTGCTGTGGATGAGCATAAATCTTCGAGCGATTAAACTGCATCACATCACAGAGTAATATTTCTGCATCCAGTCTCGCATTGTACCCCTCCAGGCACACCCCTACGGGTGGGCTACGCGCGCCTTCGCGCTCAGAGCAGTTTATTCTTTGTTCCGCTTTCTGTAGTAATTCAGAGATGGTTGCCATTATAAAATGCCATGCTAAAAAGATTATCCACGGTACGATGTGCCATGCGCTAAAGGTTGTTCGCGGTACGATGTGCCATGCACTAAAGGTTGTTCGCGGTATTGCTTGTGTTTGGCCATGGTTTATTTTTTCAGAGATTTATTCTGCAAGAGCTGCTAACTGGTCCGCCTGATATTCACTGATTAAGGGATCGATAATCATATCGATATCACCTTCCAGAAATTCATCCAGCTTATATAAGGTCATGTTAATACGGTGGTCAGTGACTCGTCCTTGGGGGAAATTATAGGTGCGTATTCTCTCAGAACGATCACCACTGCCTACCAGGTTCCTACGGTTTTCTGCCTGTTCTGAAGTTTGTTTTTCTCTCGCAGCATCTGTCAGTCGAGCTTGTAACAGTGATAAGGCACGTGCCTTGTTCTTGTGCTGGGAACGTTCATCCTGACATTCAACGACAACACCCGTTGGGATATGTGTAATACGAATTGCAGAATCAGTTTTATTTACATGCTGTCCGCCAGCACCGGAGGCACGGAAAGTATCGATACGCAGATCAGCTGTATTGATTTCTGCTTCCCCAACCTCGGCTATCTCGGGCATTACTGCCACGGTACATGCTGAAGTATGAATACGCCCCTGTGATTCTGTTTCAGGTACACGCTGTACACGGTGTGCACCAGATTCGAATTTCAGTCTCGAATAGGCACCCTCTCCAATAATTCGCATAATGACTTCTCTATATCCATTGAGATCACTTAATGCTTGGCTCATGATTTCAATTTGCCAGCCACGTAGTTCGGCATAACGTGTATACATTTTCATTAATATTGCAGAAAATAATGCAGCTTCCTCGCCCCCTGTGCCTGCACGAATTTCAAGGAATATATTGCTCTCGTCTGCCGGATCTTTGGGCAGTAGAAGTAATTGTAATTCTTTTTCCAGTGATTCATTTTCCTCTTCCGCCGCCCTTAACTCTTCCTGTGCAAGTTCACGAATTTCCTTATCACAATCTTTCATCATCTCTTTTGCAGAGTTAATGGTTTCCTGATTGTTCGTATAATTCACAAAGTTTGCTACGACAGGTTTAATATCAGCATGCTCCTTTGCATAGTCACGAAATTTATTTTGATTATTGATAACATCAGGATCAGAGAGCAATGCCTCCAACTCTTGCATACGCTCGCTCAAATTGTCCAGTTTGTAAAGTAAGCTATCTTTCATGTGTTAAATGTTTGTGGTTAATACGGCAAAAATTAAAAAGGTCAAATTTTGGTAGATTAAATCTTGAAGAGAAAGTGGTTAGCCCGCACAGGCTATTTTTTTGGATCTGGTGTTGTGTGATCCGTACTCAGGTCAAAGAGTTCGTAAGCGGCAGACAGTAAGTCATTTCTTCCCTCTGCCCCCGCAGCTCGTAATTGGCTACTTGGCGAGTGAATTAATTTATTTGTTAGGGTCCTGGTAACTTCCTGTAATACCTGTTCAGGGTCCGCCCCACTCTGTAACTTTCGCTGTGCCAGGAAGAGGACCTCTTCCTGAATTGATTGTGCCTGATTCCGCAATGCACGTATGGTGGAAACCGCGTCCAGCGAAGCTAACCAGTCCATAAAGTGAGTTACTTGGGTATCAATAATCTCTTCTGCCTGTTGTGCAGCTTTCTGACGACTCTGCATATTGTCCTGAATGACATCTTTTAAATCATCGATTGTATACAGATAGACATCATCCAGATCACCCGCTTCCGGTTCAATGTCGCGGGGGACAGCGATATCAACGACAAAGACAGGTCGGTGCTTGCGCGCCTTGATGGCGCGTTCAAAAGCGCCTTTACCCAGAATGGGTAACGGGCTTGCTGTTGATGAAATGACAATGTCGGCTTCAGCCAGATGTTGCGGGATATCTCCCAGCGTGATGGCATAAGCTGAATATTTGCTGGATAAAAGTTGTGAACGTTCCAATGTCCGATTGGCAATTATCATGCGGGAAAGTCCATTCTCGTGAAGATGTTTGGCTGTGAGCTCAATGGTGTCTCCTGCGCCAATTAATAATGCAGTTTGCCCGGAGAGATTACCAAAAATTTGTTGTGCTAGTCGGACTGTGGCAAATGCGACAGAAACAGGATGACTGCCAATGGTTGTTGTCGCTCGTATTTCTTTGGCTACCTTGAATGAGTGTTGGAAAAGTCGACCCAGAAATTTTCCAATACTGCCTGCCTTGAGTGCAGTTTGATAGGAAGACTTCAACTGACCCAATACCTGTGGCTCGCCAAGTACCATGGAGTCGAGGCCGCTAGCAACACGAAGCATATGTTTGACTGCATGTGCATCGGGGTGGGTATAGAGAAAGGGTGCCAGTTGTTCCTGTTTCAGGCCATGATATTCAGATAGCCAGGTAATTGGCTTTTCATTTCTCGCTTCTTCCAGGCTGCAATAGATCTCGGTACGATTACAAGTCGACAATATGGCGGCTTCATTTACGCCATGTTGGTGGGTGAGTTCCGCCAATGCATCAGGCACGGCATCGCTGCTGAAGATGATCTTTTCTCTAAGATCAACCGGGGCAGTCGCGTGATTTATGCCAAAAGCCAAGATAGTCATAATTGATAAAAGCGTTTACTAACACAGTGTCTGTTAATTCTGAGTGATGAAGTCGCGGAAAACAAGGGCAAAAGGCTGAAACCCGTATTTCCAGGTGGTTTGGGTATAATAATTCAGTTTCTTGTATCGATTTGCCAGCCTTGAAAATCAGGGCATAATGACAATATATAAGATCTAACTCTATCATTGGAACATTTATCGTATAGTCAAGGTCAATTGTTAAAGAGTCATTGATTCGGAAAAATCAGCATAGCTTAATAATGAAAAACAAATCTTTCTCAACAAAAACCAGATTTACTGGAATTCATGCCAGATTTCATTCCAATGTATTGATGTACGCCTTGGTGTTATTGGTTAATGCCTGTACGACAGTTTCCAATCAGCCTGTGGATATGTATGAGGGAGCAAGTCAGGGTGGAACCGTATCAACGGGAGAACAGGTTGCTGATCAGGAACCTCTGAAGAAATCAGGTCCGGAACGTCCCAAAATCGAATTGACGGAAGATATTCTTTATAAATTATTGGTGGCGGAGATTGCCGGGCACAGAAACCAACTCGATCTCGCAGTGGAAAATTATCTTGATCTGGCTCGAACAACTCGTGATCCTGAAATAGTAAGCAGAGCAACGCGCATCGCTGTTTATGCACGTGACGATGCCGCGGCAAGGGAAGCAGCGCATTTGTGGGCAGAGCTGGATCCCGAAAATCTCGACGCACATCAGGTACTGGCTGTTATGGCAGTCAGGGAGAGCAACACGGCTAAGGCACTGGTACACCTTGAGATTATTCTCAAATCAAATGGACAGGGGGCAGGGCTGAATCAGAAGCTCTGGATGGTTGCGAATTTTCTCAGTCGTGAGAAAGACAAAGAGCAGGTTAAGTTGATTCTGGAAGAGTTAATGGCAGGGCATCAGGATGCCCCGGAAATATTATTTGCCTATGCACAGGTATTGACTCGCATGGCTGAACTACCCAGGGCACGGGAAGTGCTTGAACAAGTGCTTGCGTTGGTTCCAGAAAATAATGATGCCGCAATGACCTATGTGTCGGTGCTGAATCAACTGGGTCTGGAAGCAGAGGCACTGGCGTGGTTAGAGAGTGCAATAAAGAAGAGCAAAGATGATTTTGCTCTACGTATTTTCTATGCGCGTATATTGACTGATCTTCAACGTTTCGATGAGGCACGGCGTCAATTTGAGATACTCACCGTACAAGACCCAGGCAATCCTGATGTGTTGTTTTCACTCGGCTTATTATATCTCCAGTCGAGCAGGCTGGATGACGCTGAAGGTTATTTCATTCGTCTGTCTGAAACAAAAGGTCATGAAGATGACGCGAGTTACTATTTGGGGAGAATTGCTGAAGAAAAGGAGGATTTGGAGAAAGCGAGTAATTGGTATCGTGGTGTTTCCAGTGGTAAAAATTATTTTGATGCGCAAATGCGCATAGGGATGTTACTGGGCAAGCAGAACAAAATTGAAGAGGCAAGATTACATCTGGCCAAAATACAAACACGAAGCGTTCGGGAAAAATCTGTTTTAATACAAGCAGAGGCTGAGATGTTGGTCGAAAGCAGGCGCTTTCAGGAGGCCATGGAGGTCTTTGATAAAGCGTTGCAGGAAGGGTATGACGAAGATTTACTCTATTCGAGAGCCATGCTTGCAGAAAAGATGGATCGTCTGGATGTACTGGAGATGGACCTGCGATTAATCCTTGAAAAGGATCCCAACAATTCACAGGCATTAAATGCCCTGGGCTATACGCTGGCGGACAGGACGGATCGTTATGACGAAGCATACGATTTAATCAAAAGGGCCCTGGAAATTAGTCCCGATGATTACTTCGTTCTCGATAGTATGGGCTGGATTTTATATCGACAAGGTCGTCTGGACGAGGCGATAGAATTTTTAAATAAAGCGTTGTCCGAAAAAAATGATCCGGAAATTGCAGCACATCTGGGAGAAGTTCTCTGGGTAAAAGGTGATAAGGAAGCTGCCCAAGCAATATGGGATAATGCGCTGGGGGAAACACCCAACGATGACAGACTACGAAAAGTGATCAATCGACTCAATCCGTGAAAAAAATCTACCTTTTAATCATGCTGGTATTTTTTGCCGGCTGTTCTGAGGTTCCTTTAATCCCTGAAAGCGTAACTGGTGCCGAGCGCCAAAATCAGCTGGAACAGATCAAACGCTGGAAATTAAAAGGCCGACTTGCCATAACCAGCCCAAAAGAAAGTTGGACGGTTACATTTCACTGGTCGCAGGACTATGATCGCTATCTGATGCAATTTATTGCGCCGCTAGGTCAGGGAACCTATGCGCTCAGGGGTGGTGAGGGCGATGGTGTTTATCTGTTAACCGCGAAAAATGAAGTGTTCCGTGCGGATGATGCTGAGAGTCTGTTGAAACAAACTGTCGGTTGGCGTGTCCCCATGGGCGGTTTCAGGTACTGGGTTCGTGGCTTGCCTGAACCCGGGGTAGATATGACTAATCAGCAATTCGATGATCAGGGTCGGATTGTTGAGATGCAACAAAATGATTGGCACGTCAGTATATTGCGTTATATGGATGTGGATGGAGTTAGGTTGCCAGGTAAGGTCTTTATGCATAATGATCACTTTAAATTAAAGTTGGTCATACAGGAGTGGGATACAAAATCATGAC
>CAYRXP010000001.1:0-14394 GCA_964428145.1 uncultured Enterobacteriaceae bacterium | reverse complement strand
ACTGGCCTGCCCCTGCCAAACTAAATTTAATTCTTCATATCACAGGGCAACGGGAAGATGGTTATCATCTCCTCCAGACTGTTTTTCAGTTTATAGACTTCAGTGATTCGCTGGACTTCACACTTCGAAATGATGGCGTTATTTCGCGTCAATCAAACTGGGATGGTGTTACCGAAGCTGATGATTTAATTGTTCGTGCAGCAAAGGCTTTGCAGCTTGAATTTAGCTGCCAGCAAGGTGTAGACATTCATCTGGAAAAAAAGTTACCTACAGGTGCGGGTCTGGGTGGAGGGAGTTCGGACGCAGCAACAACACTGGTTGCCCTTAATCATCTATGGGATGTTGGACTTTCTGTAGATCAATTGGTAGATATTGGATTGAAGCTGGGTGCTGATGTCCCTGTTTTTGTACGTGGCAAAGCGGCGTGGGCAGAGGGTGTCGGTGAGAAATTAACCCCCATTGATCCAAAAGAATCCTGGTATCTGGTGATTAGGCCAGATTGCTGTATTTCTACCATGGAAGTATTTAATTCGTCTGATTTGACACGCAATACCCCTAGTATCAGAATACGCGACTTTCTGAGGGATGGTGGTCACAACGATTGTGAATCTGTGGTAACAAAATTGCATCCAGAAGTGGCTGAGGCACTCGATTGGTTAGGTCAATTTACAGATGCCAAAATGACCGGGACAGGATCTTGTGTTTTTGCTGGATTTGATAATCAGCAACAGGCAAAATCCGTCTATGAGAAATTGCCTCAAGGCTGGGAGGGATTTGTGGCGAAAGGTCTGAATCATTCGCCGCTGCTAACGCGCCTAGAAAAGGAAAACCAAGAACAGGAAAACCTGGAACGGGAAAACCTGTAGCAGGAAAGAAGTTAGAATTATTACCGTTCATCAGATGTGTGGGCGGTACAGCAAGATTGGGGCGTGGCCAAGCGGTTAAGGCACTGGGTTTTGTGCCCCAACATTTCTTGGTTTGACAAATTTGTCTGGAACAAAATTTGAACGGCCGCAGGCCGGCCCGCAGGGTGACGTACATGGAGGTACGGAATAATCTTGGCAGTAGCCAGGGTGAGAACGGAAAATACCATATAGATATTGGGGCGTGGCCAAGCGGTTAAGGCACTGGGTTTTGATCCCAGCATTCCCAGGTTCGAATCCTGGCGCCCCAGCCATTTTCTATTAAGCACTACAGAGGGTCGTTATGCCAATAGCAAATATGATGGTGTTTGCAGGCAATGCCTGTCCTAGGTTAGCAGTTGATATTGCTGCACATCTGAATCTACCACTCGGCAAGATAAATGTCGGACGTTTTAGTGATGGCGAGGTCATGGTTGAGATTGGGGAAAACGTTCGTGGTACGGATGTTTA
The DNA here is from genome assembly GCA_964428145.1 of uncultured Enterobacteriaceae bacterium. Classification (GTDB taxonomy): domain Bacteria; phylum Pseudomonadota; class Gammaproteobacteria; order Eutrophobiales; family Eutrophobiaceae; genus SMWN01. The sequence goes on along the minus strand of CAYRXP010000001.1, from coordinate 13,021 downwards.
TCTCATACAGTCTGTCTGTGCACCGACTAATGACAACTTGATGGAATTACTAGTGATGGCCGACGCCATGCATCGTGCATCCGCTGCACGTATTACTGCAGTCATTCCCTACATGGGTTATGCGCGGCAAGATCGACGAAGCCGTTCGGCTCGTGTCCCAATAACGGCAAAAGTAGTTGCCAATATGATTGCCTCAGTCAAAATAGACCGCGTGTTGACGGTTGATTTGCATGCTGACCAGATTCAAGGCTTTTTTGATATGCCTCTCGATAATGTTTACGCTTCACCCGTACTCTTGGGAGATGTCTGGAAACATAAATATCAGAATCTGATGGTCGTTTCACCTGATGTTGGTGGTGTGGTTCGTGCACGTGCTCTGGCAAAACGCCTGGATGATACTGATTTAGCAATCATTGATAAGAGACGTCCGAACCCTAACGAATCTGAGGTCATGAATATTATTGGTGATGTTGGTGGTCGCGAATGTGTCATCATTGATGATTTGGTAGATACTGCGGGAACCTTGTGTAATGCGGCGGGGGCATTGAAAAAACATGGTGCCAGTAAAGTCGTTGCATACTGTACACATCCTGTCCTGTCCGGCAATGCGATTAAGAATATCGAAAATTCTGAGTTAGACGAACTGGTTGTGACTGACACGATTCCATTAAGGGCGGAGGCAGCGACGTGTGACCGTATCCGACAACTCAGTGTCGCTACAATGTTGGGTGAGAGTGTCAGACGTATCAGTGAGAGCGAATCACTCAGCAGTATGTTTATTGATTAATTTTCTGAAAAATCTTCAAAAATACCTAACTCTGAATAAAACTAAGGTCCTAAAGAACTCAGGCCGGAAGAAATCAGCCTCCGGGGGAAATCAGCAGTCCCGTGGGTTTCCACAGGTAAGGACTGCCGGATAGCCCTGTAAATATTGAATATCACTGATTTCTCTATATACTGCGCTGTCCGCTCATCCTGATTGTCGTCAGTATTGAATGATTTACCGGGTTCTTGGGTGTATTCCTGAAGAGATTTTTGCTTTTCTGGGGAGCATTGTCGCTATATTTGGTCGCGAATATGGTTTGTCGTTAATTTAAAGTAGGAGTAGTTCAATGGAACAGTTTGAAATTATTGCTGAGCCTCGCGAGGACATGGGGAAAGGTGCGAGCCGCCGCCTGCGTCGCAAGGGTAAAGTCCCTGGTGTTGTGTACGGGGCACAGAAGGATGCCACCTCGATCATGATGTCGCAAAATGAGATCATGCATCATCTTGAGAACGAAGCTTTTTATTCTCACATTCTGACATTGCAGGTGGGCAAAAAGAAAGAGAAGGTTGTGCTGAAAGACTTGCAACGCCATCCATACAAAGCTGCGGTACTTCACGTTGATTTGCAGCGCGTTGATGAAAATGAGAAGTTAACTATGCGCGTACCATTACATTTCATCAATGAAAATATATGTATTGGTGTCAAGGAAGGTGGTGGTGTGGTCAGCCACGTTATGACTGACCTGGAAATCATCTGTCTACCTAAGGATTTGCCTGAGTATATTGAAGTTGATCTGGCCGAGGTTAATGTTGGTGAGGGTATCCACCTTAGTGATCTCAAGATGCCTGATGGTGCCGAAATTGCTGCTTTGATTCATGGCGGCGATGCAGCACAGACAGTCGCAACAGTCCATATACCCAAGATAGTCATAGAAGTTGAAGACGAGCTTGTAGATGAAGCAGAAGCAGAAGCAGAGGCAGCGGCAGAAGCAGAAGCAGAAGCAGGGGCAGAGGGAGCCACAGCCACTGATGAAGGTGCTGATGCAGACGAGTAATTCCTTTATCAGGAATTATCTCGTTTAAAGGGCACACAGTGCCATCAACATTTAAATTAATAGTTGGTCTGGGCAATCCAGATCCCGAACATTCTGAAACCAGGCATAATGCCGGGTTCTGGTTTGTTGATTCGCTTGCTTCAAAATATTCCCTTTCATTTAGACCAGAATCTAAATTCAATGCTGAGATTTGCCGACTACAGACAACAGATGTTGACTGTTGGTTATGCAAGCCAATGACCTTTATGAACAGGAGTGGTTCCTCAGTTCAGGCAGTGGCCAACTTTTATAAAATTCCGGTTGAAGCGATTCTGGTTGCACATGATGAACTTGATCTGGATGCCGGGATCGCCCGCTTGAAAAAAGAGGGGGGGCACGGTGGCCATAATGGATTACGAGATATCATTGCACAGATGGGTGATAAATCTTTTACGCGATTACGCATAGGAATTGGTCATCCCGGGAGTCAGGATAGGGTAACACCCCATGTATTGGGTAGACCAGGTATGGGTGATCGTCAGTTAATAGAAGAAGCGATTAAGGCGTCGGTGGAAATCATGCCTCTGTTATTTGAAGGTGATGCGCAGAAAGCAATGAATGCCTTACATCAGAAAAACAATATTAACGAAGATTGAAGCAGACATAGTTATGGGTTTTAAATGTGGCATTGTCGGTCTTCCGAATGTGGGTAAATCAACCATATTCAATGCGTTGACCAACTCGGGGGTCAACGCGGAGAACTATCCTTTTTGTACAATCGATCCAAATGTTGGTGTGGTGCCCGTCCCTGATCAACGTCTGGATCATCTGGCTGAGATTGTCATACCACAACAGATCCTGCCAGCAACAATGGAGTTTATTGATATTGCCGGATTGGTGGAGGGTGCATCAAAGGGTGAAGGTCTGGGTAATAAATTTTTGGCACACATTCGTGAAACACATGCGATTGCCCATGTGGTACGTTGTTTTGATGATGATAATGTCGTCCACGTATCAGGCAGGATCGATCCACTGGCCGATATCGAAGTCATCAATACAGAATTATATCTGGCTGACCAGGAAAGTCTCGATCGTGCCCTGCAAAAAGTGGTCAAGATTGCCAGAAGTGGAGATAAAGTTGCACACAGGCAGCAGGCACTGTTCGAAAAAGTCAATGCGCATATAGATGAAGGAAACCCGGTACGTTCTATGACACTAGATGAACAGGCGCTGGAAGATCTGTATCCACTTCATTTACTCACACAAAAACCCACGCTATATATAGCTAATGTTGAAGATGAGGGTGGTATCAACAATCCATGGATAGAAAAACTTAAGGAACTTGCTGCTAAAGAAAATGCTGATGTCATTCCGATTTGTGCCTCGATAGAATCCGAGATTGCCGAACTGGACGATGATTCGAAGTTAGAATTTTTGAAGGAACTAGATCTTGAAGAGCCGGGGTTAAATCGAATCATTCGTGCGGGTTACGCATTATTGAATTTACATACCTATTTCACCGCAGGTGAAAAGGAAGTACGGGCGTGGACCCTGCATAAAGGTGATTCTGCACCACGTGCGGCATCTGTTATTCATACTGATTTTGAAAAAGGGTTCATACGTGCGGAGGTGATTGCCTATGATGATTTCATTGAGCATCAGGGTGAACAGGGCGCGAAGGATGCAGGTAAATGGCGATTGGAAGGTAAGGAATACATCGTGCAAGACGGTGACGTCATGCATTTTAGGTTTAATGTTTAATATTTCATAAATTCTTTCACTGGATTCCCGCCTGCGCGGGAACGACAGACTTAAGTAAGTGCCATTCGTGGATGAGACTTTTCTTCCTGCTTGTTAGAATGTGGTTATGAATCCTTCAAAATCACGCAAGAAAATTATTGAAACTGTAATCGCGTTCAATACGTCCGGTCTGAGTGCTGGTACTTCTGGAAATCTCAGTGCACGCACTTCTAAAGGTTTTCTGATTACACCCACGGGGGTTCCTTATCTTCAACTCATGGAAGCAGATATTGTTGAAATGGATATGCAGGGCAACGTCATACAAGGCGATCTGAAACCTTCCAGTGAATGGCATTTTCATCGGGATATCTATCTGGTTCGGGAAGAAATCAATGCTATTGTTCATGTGCACTCAGATTATGCAACAGGGATTGCATGCACACGGCAGGACATTCCTGCATTCCATTATATGGTGGCAAGAGTGGGTGGTGATTCCATTCGTTGCGCGGAATATGCCACGTTTGGTTCAGAAGCACTCTCACAAAATGCAGTCAAGGCACTTGAGGGAAGAAATACCTGTTTGCTGGCAAATCATGGCATGATTGTTCTCGGAGAGAACATAGACTCAGCTTATCAACTTGCGGAAGAAGTAGAGAACCTTGCCAAACAGTACTGGATCAGCAAGCAGTTCGGCGGAGTGGTATTACTTGATGATGAAGAAATGAAACTTAACCTGGAGAAGTTTAAAATATACGGGAAACAGCATGGGAGAAAGAGTTAGTACAGGCACCTGTCCCTGGTTTAATTTCTGGGAGATTAATTTAGAGTGGTCTATTTTCGAAGAATAAATTTCAAAGGAAATAATATAGAAACCTGGTGTTTGTAATCAGCATATTTCTCACCAAATAGATTCATCAGGTCATGTTCCTCAAATTGCAGTGCAATCAGGATGTATGCGGTAGTAACTGCTGCAAACAGGAGATGCCCCGTCGTCATGTGGGGCGTAGACCAGAAGGCAATGATAATACCGGTCATGATAGGGTGCCGTACAAATTTGTAGAATCCTGAGATTTCAAATTCCAGATCGATATAGTCATGATCCTTGAATTTAAAATAAACCTGACGTAAACCAAACAGATCTGTATGGCTAATCATAAAAGTTGAAGCAAACAATATAATCCAGCCTGACCAGAACAAACCATTCATTATTATGACACCGACAGTATTTTCTATATGCCAAACGGTACTTGTCATCGGTTGCCATTGCCAATAGAGAACAAGCAGTACGATTGCGGTGAATAAAACGTAGGTACTACGCTCTATGTACCCCGGAACAAACTGAGCCCACCATTTTTTAAAAGCTGGTCTTGCCATGATGCTGTGTTGAAGGGCGAATAATGTCAGGACGAGCAGATTAATAATGATTGAACTGGTCGTATCTCCTACAACACCCGTATTGATTGCTTTGGGAACCGGGAAACCATCAAGAAATCCAATTGCATACACAAGGGAAATGAACCCGGCCAGATAGGCAATAGAACCGTAAACAATAGCGAAAATACGAGCCATGATTTATTTCTCCCCAAGACGATTACTGGTACTCAGTATAGTCGAACCTTCAAGCAGTCAGAACAACCATATTAGGATTTGAGGTAGAATAGGCAGTAAATAATAACAGTATCTTTGAGTGGGTTATGGTTTTTGAAAGTCCCCCTGCAACAGAATTAATTACCATTCCAGGTGTGCAAACTCTTGATAAGGGCGGCGAGCTGAATAACCCTGTCGTCGCGCTGGAGCGTCTGGGAGTAGAATCCGCCCCGGTGATACTTATTTTTACCGGTTTGTCACCGGGCGCACATGTCGCTTCTTCTGAAAAAGACAAGTCACCCGGCTGGTGGGAGTTTATGGTCGGTGCAGGGAAAGCCATTAACACAAACAAATTTCATGTCATCTGTGTTAATTCTATTGGAAGTTGTCGTGGTTCAACTGGTCCCGCCTCAATAAATCCGGATACGGGAGATTATTATGGTGCGGATTTTCCTGATATCACTATTTGGGATATTGCTAGGCTTACAGGACTGGCGCTGGAACAGATAAACATTAAGGATATTTTATGTGTCGTGGGGCCATCCATGGGTGGGATGATAGCATTGGCCTAGGTCATCTCTTACCCGGAAAGAACCAGACATATGATTAATATTTCTGCGGCAGTGGAGGCGGATCCCTTTGCCATCGCGATTCGATCAGTGCAACGTGAGATTATTCGTACTGATCCTGATTTTATGGATGGGAATTATTCAATGGACGCGGAACCTTTAACAGGTATGATGTTGGCAAGGAAACTGGGATTAATCAGTTATCGATCGACCTCCGAATGGCGTAATCGGTTTGGTCGAAAAGAAGATGGCACAGGTTCTGAGATAGAGGCTTATTTGCAGTTTAATGCAGAAAAATTCTGCAGAGATTTTGATGCTAATTGTTATATCAAGCTTTCCCAGACCATGAACTGGTTCGCTCTAACAGAAGAAATTAATGAGCCAGTCGATGAATTTGCCACGAGCAAACTGGAATCTGCACTGGTTATCAGTGTGGTATCCGATATCTTATTCCCACCACATCAACAGCGGGAATTATTGGCTCTATTAAATAAATCAGGCATCGACACAACGTTCCAGGAGATAGATTGTCCGCACGGACATGATGCCTTTCTGATTGATGAAAAGAACTTTTGTCCTGTTGTTACTGATTATCTAGAGTCTATCTAATATACTTACCCTGGTGGTATTTTATTGGGACACTAGGGCACCATTCAGGGGGCACTCATAAGCTACACAAGAAGAGATGAATTAATGTGAAAAATAAAAGTCGTCGTGCCCATGATAAAAATACAAAAATGCCATCAATAATCAGTGGTGGGTCTTTTATTAGTGGTGTAATCAAAAGTACAGCACCTGTTATTGTGCTAGGCAAGGTTGAAGGTGATTGCGAAATTGAAGATGTATTAAGTATTCAAGAATCAGGTGAGTGGATAGGATCTATTCGGGCACAATCAGTAATTGTAAATGGTACTGTTAAAGGTAATATCTCTACTAAAACCAAGCTGGAAGTTGGCCACACGGGAAAGATTCGGGGCAACGTAAAAGCAGGTACATTGGCGATTGCTTCTGGCGGAGAGATTGACGGCGACGTCATAATGACGGATAAAGAAGAACCTGTTTATTTTGATGAAAAACGTAGTAAAATGTAAAAAAACGATCCGTAGTTATTGATCATGTAACGAATTAATATCGTTTGTCTTTCACCACCCTTTTACATCCATGTAACCGCGATATTAGTGCACCCGTCAAGCGAGTATTGGAAAAAACATCCATGCATGTCATTTGATTTTATAAGCAAGGATTTTATCATTCTTCATCATTGGCAGCAGAATCAGTTTTTGCTCAAGGAGTACCTCATGATCAGCCATGCCTTGTTCCAGATCCAGCAAAAGTATCGCTTCACCATTGGTGTTGATTTGAAATAATTTACCTGCCATCCAGTCAGTAACGTAATAGCCATTATTTCCATCACTCTCCACACCATCCAGATTCCCAATGGGGTCGCCACCTAGACTGGTAATGGATTTGTCCTCAAGAGAAACAGATTTTAAATGACCGGGTATTTCTGTTGCAAAACCATCTGTCATCACACCCCAGGTACCGAGAATCAATTTTTCTCCATCAGCATGTAGGCCATTAGGATTCTCAAGTTCCGGGGATTCCAACCAAATATTGAATTGATCATTGTTTAAACAGTATATGCGGTTTAGCAACATATCTGAGACAAAAATCTTGCCATCATTACTTGCAGCAACGTCATTAAGAAACTTTGCATCATCCACTTTATATGTAGTAGTGATGGTGCCAGATGGAATATCTATCGCAACTAATGTGTCGATATCAGCGACGTAAAGTGTATCATTATAAATCGTTAGTCCTTTTGGTGCATTTAAACCAATGACCCACCATTTTCTGAGTATCGTGCCATCAAGCAGTATCTTTGAAATATAGCCATTACCATCTTTTTCAACGGGTGAACCGTTTACATTGGAAACAAACAAGGTATTGCTTGATTCGTGATAAATGACAGATTCTGGATTATTAAACCCCTGTGCTTCCCAGAGTAACTCAAGCTTTACCATTCCTTTTTCAGGTGAATTATTTTTTGCCGTTTCTGCCGTGGTGACTTGCGTATGTTGTGCATCATCTGAACAGGCGCTGAGAATGAGGACGATAAATATAAATAAGGTAGAAATAAGTTTTTCCATACTCCTCTCCGTAATAAATAAAGGCAGAACCAGATTTAACAACCAGCAGAGTCGAAACTTACAAGGAAAATAACTCTCGAAGTTTTTCACCCGGATCTTCGGCACACATAAAAGCTTCGCCAACAAGGAAACCATCGACACCATGCTTACGCATGGTTTTAACTTGTTCAATTGTATGAATGCCACTTTCAGAAATCACAGTACGATCATGAAAAACATCAGGCAATAAACCGATGGTTGTTTCAATGTTAGTTTCAAAGGTATGTAAGCTTCGGTTGTTAATGCCGATTAATGGCGTGCGTAACATTAAGCCACGTTCAAGTTCTTCACGATTATGCACTTCGACAAGTATATCCAGCCCAATTTCCTTAGCGGTACCAACCAGATCCTGCATTTGTGTATCGGACAGAGCAGAGACAATGATGAGAATACAATCAGCACCTAAAACTCTGGACTCATAAATCTGATATGGGTCTATCATAAAATCCTTTCGCAACACAGGTAATGCACAGGCAGCACGTGCGCTTTGCATATGTTCATCTGAACCCTGGAAAAAATCTACGTCAGTCAATACCGACAAGCAACTTGCGCCAGCGCTCTCGTAAGATCGGGCGATTGATTCAGGATCAAAGTTTGCACAAATAACCCCCTTGCTAGGAGAAGCCTTTTTAATTTCTGCAATAATAGCGGCTTTGCCTTCACTAATAGATTTCTCGATGGCCATGCTGAAACCTCGGGTCGGGGGGCAATCATCGGCCCTGTCTTTTAATTCCTGTTCTGACACCTTTGATTTTCGTTCGTTGATTTCCTCAGACTTACGTGCCAGAATTTTCTTAAGGATATCGGGCCTGTTTTGTGTTATGGCTTGCGTCATAGTTTTAGCGTTCTTTTAGAAGGATTAGATCTTAGAATGGTTGAGCCTAAAAAGATTGTGTGAGTTTTGCCAGTTCATCAAGTTTGGATCTGGCCGAACCATTTTCGATCACCCGCCGTGCAGATTCAATGCCTGATGCCAATGTGTCTTCAATGCCAGCGGTATAAATAGCAGCACCTGCATTCAGCAATACGATGTCCTGAGGTGGGCCACCCTGATTGTCCAAAACCGCATGCATCACTTTTAGACTATCTTCGACTTTTTCGACAATCAGTGTGCTGATGTCGGCGCGTTGCAGTTTGAACTGTTCGGGTTCAATGGTATAAGTCTTGATTTCACCATTTTTCAACTCGGCGATACGCGTCGGTGCTGAAATACTGATTTCATCCATGCCGTCTACTGAGTGTACAATCATTACCTGTTCGCTCCCGAGATTTTTCAGAACATTTGCTAATGTCTCCAGCCAGTCATGACTATATACGCCTATCACCTGACGTTTTGCCCCGGCAGGGTTGGTTAAAGGTCCCAGAACATTAAATAGAGTACGCACACCAAGTTCACGGCGTGGAACGATTGCATATTTCATCGCACTATGATGCATGGGCGCAAACATGAAACCTATACCAATTTTTTCAATACATTGCGCGACCTGCCCGGGCGTGATTTCAAGTTTAACCCCTGCGGCTTCCAGCACATCTGCACTGCCCGATTTGCTGGAGACAGAACGATTGCCATGTTTTGCAACATTGCCTCCTGCGGCGGCTACAACAAATGCTGCCGTGGTAGAAATATTAAATGTATTGGATCCGTCGCCACCAGTACCACAGGTATCGATCAGGTTTTCCTGCTTGAGTTGAACGCGGCTGGCAAGTTCTCGCATGACATGGGCGGCGGCGGTAATTTCTTCAACTGTCTCCCCCTTACTTCTTAGTCCTACCAGAAAACCTGCGATCTGGGCATCTGTACATTCGCCAGTCATGATATTTTGCATGACACTACGCATCTCATCATTGCTGAGATGTTTTTTATCGATAACAGATTGTATTGCGCTCTGAATATCCATCATTTAACAATTCTGATTAATTGTTGGTATTACCCAATTTCCAGGAAATTCCTCAAAAGCTCGTGACCATAGGAAGTCAGAATAGATTCCGGGTGAAATTGCACGCCCGAGATGACATGTTCCTTATGTCTTACACCCATGATTTCGTCCATATCACCTTCTTCCGTTTGTGTCCATGCCGTGACTTCGAAACAATCAGGTAAGGTTTCCTGTTCAATCACCAGTGAATGATAACGCGTCGCAGTGAACGGATTACCCAGACCAGCAAAAACATCACGATTATTATGATGAACTTCAGAGGTTTTGCCGTGCATGATTTCCTTTGCATGGACAATTCTTCCGCCAAATGCCTGGCCAATACTCTGGTGACCAAGACAAACACCAAGCAAGGGAAGTTTCCCTTTGAAGTGTTCTATCAATTCCAGTGATATCCCTGCTTCATTGGGTGTGCACGGGCCAGGAGAAATAATGATTCGTTCAGGTGTCAGTGCTTCAATTTCAGGGATGCTTATTTTGTCATTGCGATAGACGAGCGTTTCTTCACCCAGTTCACCAAAATATTGAACTAGGTTGTAGGTAAAAGAATCGTAATTGTCTATCATCAATAACATAATCAATACGCCTGTTTTTTTTCAGCTATTTTGTCATTTTTCAGGGTAAGCGCTGTCTTAATTCAGTTTATTTAATTCAGGCCGCTCTCAGCCATGGCCACGGCTCTGAAAATGGCACGGCCTTTATTCATTGTTTCCTTCCATTCATTTTCAGGCACGGAATCTGCCACGATGCCTGCGCCAACCTGAATGTGCAAGCTACCATCTTTAATTACTGCAGTTCGAATGGCAATAGCTGTGTCCATATTGCCATTCCATGAAATATAGCCAACGGCACCAGCATAGATGCCACGTTTAACAGGTTCTAGTTCATCAATGATTTCCATTGCCCTGATTTTAGGGGCCCCTGAGACAGTACCGGCAGGGAAAGTTGCCCTGAATACATCAATGGCAGTCTGTCCTTCTCTGAGTGTTCCAACCACATTGGAAACGATGTGCATCACATGGGAGTAACGCTCAATAATCATTTTGTCCGTGACCTTGACGGTGCCTATTTCGGCAACACGGCCCGTGTCATTACGACCCAGGTCGATCAGCATTAAATGTTCTGCGAGTTCCTTCGGATCATTCAGCAGTTCTTCCTCCAGTACCAGGTCTTCTTCTGCATTGGCACCTCGAGGCCGGGTGCCCGCAATCGGCCGAACTGTAACTTCATTATCTTCCAGACGAACCAGAATCTCCGGTGAAGAACCGACAATATGAAAATCCTTCAAATTCAGATAGAACATATAAGGTGAAGGATTTAAACAACGCAAGGCACGATAAAGATCGATCGGTGGTGCGTTAAATGGGATAGATAAGCGTTGTGATAGTACAACCTGCATGGCATCGCCTTCGACAATATAATCTTTGATTTGATCAACACCCTGTTGAAATTTTTCTTGCGTAAAACCAGAGACAAAATCTTTTTCATCAACATGTCGTGTTTTTTCATTAGGTGCGTTGGTGATAGCAATCGTTAATTTACTGGCAAGCGCATCAAGTTGTTGTTGTGCTTTTGCATAGGCATCGCTTTGTTTCGGGTTTGCATGGACGATAATATGTAGTTTGCCACTCAGGTTATCGAACACGACAAGTTGTTCTGAAACCATTAATAAAATATCCGGGCATTCGAGGGGATCGTCCTTATCAGAGAAATCCAGGCGCGTTTCAATATAGCGAATACAGTCATAGCCAAAGTAACCTACCATGCCTCCGGAAAATCTCGGCATCCTGGCAATCTCGGGAACACGAAATTGTTGTTGAAATAGCTCCACTGCTTTTAATGGATCCTCGACTTCTTCATCGCTGATAATTACCCCATCTTCTTCGATAGACAATTGATGATCAGTAACACGGAGAATTGTGCTGGAACCCAGACCAATGATGGAATAACGTCCCCATTTTTCTCCGCCGTGTACGGATTCGAATAAATAGGAGTAAGGTTCGTCAGCCAGTTTTTTGTAGGCACTCAGCGGTGTATCCATATCTGCGAGGACTTCTCGCATTAGCGGGATTCGGTTGTAATTGCCCTCTGCAAGTTGTTTGAATTGTTCTGGTGTCATGATGTTATTGTCCGAAAGACGTCAGCCTAAAAGGCAGCCTCAAGTTCAGCCAACGAGTCGACGACATGGTCTGGGTTGGCAAGGCGAATATCCTGACCAAGATTATACCCATAGCTGACACATAAAACCTGAAATCCAGCGGCGCGTGCTGCTCTGACATCATTCACTGAGTCACCCACCATTAAAGACCTGTTCGGGCTGACACCAAAATATTCAGCAGCATGCAGCAATGGGAGAGGGTCAGGTTTTTTCTTTGCTAGTGTGTCGCCACTAATGACGATACCAAATTTATCCTGGAGCTCGAGCGTTTCAAGTATGATGTCTGTGAACTGACTTAATTTATTGGTGACGCAACCAAGCTTGTAGTCATTGTTTGTCAGGTGGTCCAGCCCCTCTCTAACACCATCGTATAATCGACTTTGCTTACAGGCATTTTGCCGATAACAGTCGATGAATATGGGTAAAGCTTCTTCATACAGTGACGGTTCGGGTTCCCTGTCAAAATTATTGTTGGCAAGATCATTCGTCAGTGCACGCTTCACCAGTCGTTCGATCCCATTACCAACCCATTCCCTGACTTTTGCCTCTCCAGTCACAGGCATCGACAGTTTATGTAACATGGTATCCAGGCAGTAAGTAAGATCGGGCACGGTATCGACCAATGTACCATCCAGATCCAGCAATACCATTTCAGGTTGACTTAAAGGCATGGAATAGGGATTGACTAGGCTTGAGTATTAGCCAGCTCGTTACGCATAGCACTGATGGTTGACTGATAATCATCATTGCCAAAGATGGCTGAGCCTGCAACGAAGGTGTCCGCCCCGGCTTCGGCAATTTCGCGGATGTTCTCCACCTTAACGCCACCATCGATCTCAAGACGAATGTCATAAGCGCTGTCATCGATCATTTTGCGGGCCTGTCTTAGCTTATCTATGACAGACGGTATAAATGACTGACCTCCAAACCCGGGGTTGACCGACATGAGTAGCACCATATCCACCTCTTCAATCACATGGTTCAGAATATCCAGCGGTGTTGCCGGATTAAATACGAGACCGGATTTGCAACCATTATCGCGGAT